>JBLIRM010000032.1:0-17130 GCA_049472295.1 bacterium
GCCTAACAGGTCCCATCGGCAATCTGATCCAGGCCACCCGAAAGATCAAGGGGGGAAACTTGCGGGTCAGGGCGGCAGTTGAAACGAACGACGAGATTGGCGAATTGGCCGGTTCCTTTAATGAAATGGTTCAGGACCTGGTGGACACCCAGGACCGGATCTCCAGTATCCTGCATGGCTCCGGCGACGGCATGTGCGTGATAGACAAGAATTTCAATATGCTTCAGATCAACCGGCAAATGGAAAAATTTACAGGGGTATCCGCCTCGGAAACCACGGAGGCCAAATGTTACGAACATTTCCACGGTGAGCTGTGTCATTCGGACAAATGCACACTCAAGCGTATTCTGAGGGGGGAAGAATGGGTCGAGGTGGAGACCATGAAGATAACCAAAGACGGCAGGAAGATCCCTGTTGAGCTCATAGCCACCCCCCTGAAAAAGAGGGGTGAGATCGTAGGGGTTATTGAATCGTTCCGGGACATCACCGAAAGAAAGCGTACGGAGGAGGCACTGCGTCAAAGCGAGATCGCAAAGGCAGATCGGCAGAGGCTGTTTTCCGTGCTGGATGTGCTTCCCGCACTGGTATACCTGAGGGCCTCCGATGATACCATCCCCTTTGCCAACCGCAAATTCCGTAAGGTCTTCGGCGATCCCAAGGAGAGGCCCTGCTATGAAATACTCCACGGAAAAGAAACACCCTGCCAAAAATGCAGGATATCCCGGGTCATGGACAAGAAAAAGACATATAAAAGGGAGTGGATTGCCTCGGATGGAAGGACCTACGAAATCTATGATACATTATTCAAGGACATTGATGGCTCACCAATGGTCCTGGAACTGGGCATTGATATCACTGAACGCATTCAGATGGAGCAGGCAAGGAAAGAGGCAGAACGCCAATTGGAGGAGCAAAGGGCCAGGGCGATTCTATCGGATCGTCTGCGATCCCTGGGTGAGATGGCTACAGGGATGGCACATGAGCTCAATCAGCCCTTACTGGGTGTCCGTGGTCTGGCGGAGCATATACTGATCGGACTCAAAAGGGGTTGGCATATCTCACAGGAGACCATACTGGAAAAGATCCAACTGATCATCGATCAAACCGAAAGGATGACCCATGTGATAGAGCACGCACGCACTTTTGCAAGGAGTGCAGATAATGCCGAACTGCTTCCGGTGCAGGTCAATGATGTCATCAATTCGAGCATGGATCTCATTGGGGCTCAATTGCGATACCGGGGGCTCATTCTGAGTTGTGATCTTGATGAAGGCCTACCCACAGTCCTGGCCAATCCATTCTCTCTTGAGGAGGTCATCCTGAATCTGATCAACAATGCCAGGGATGCGTGTGCAGGGAAGATCAAAAGGGATCAGGATACGCCCCATATTATTGTACGCACATCCAAACAGAAAAATGGGCGGAGACACCTGGTAAGGATCGATGTCGTCGATTCCGGGGCAGGCATTCCAAAGGAACTAATGGAAAAGGTGTTCGATCCTTTCTTTACCACCAAGGACCCGGACAAAGGCACCGGACTCGGGCTTTCCATTTCAAAGTCCATCATCGATGGTTTTCATGGTAGCATAGACATCCAATCCACCCATGGTGTAGGCACCACAGTGACCATCACACTACCGGTGGATGAGAAAAATCGGGGGAATGACAATGGTTGATGAACGCACTTTGAGAATCCTTCTCGTGGACGATGAGGAGATTGTCCATCAGACACTCAGCCCTTATCTCATGGATTCCGGGCATGAGGTGGACAATGCCCGTGATGGAAACAAGGCATTAAAATTAATCGAAGCAAAGGATTATGATCTGGCGCTCATCGATGTCAGGATGCCGGGGATGGATGGGTTGTTCATTCTGTCAAGGATTTCAGAGATGCGACCGGAGTTGTCCTCGGTAATAATAACAGGTCACGGAAACATGGAAATGGTCATCCAGGCATTGAGGTTGGGTGCAGCTGATTTCCTGACCAAACCCATCAAACTGCTCGAACTGGACGCCGTTCTGGAGAAATCTACCCGAATACGCTGTCTCCGTCAAGGCCAGCGACACCTGCGGGAAACCATCCGGGGGATTCAGACATCCGAGGATATCCGTCTGAGAAATAGGCGGCTTGTAGGCGTCAGCAAGGCAATGGCTGAGGTGCGCAGACAGATCCAGATGGCAGTGGAGTCTAAATGTGAAACCATACTGATATCCGGAGAAACAGGCACCGGAAAAGAGATTGTCGCCCGTGAAATCCATTTTATGGGAGGTGAGGATGAAAGGCCTTTCATTGCCGCAAGTTGTCCGGCCATACCCGACACACTTGTGGAGAGCGAACTATTCGGTCATGTCAAGGGGGCATTCACAGGCGCGACTTTGGACAAGACAGGTTATTTTGAACTGGCGGATGGCGGCACACTTTTTCTGGATGAAATTGCAGACCTCTCACCGCCTGCACAGGCCAAACTCCTTCGTGTACTCGAGACACGAAAGTTAAGACGGGTCGGAGGATCAAATGAAATAGATGTCCATATCCGGATCATTGCTGCCACCAATGCTGATCTCGACTGGCTTGTCGAGACCCGGAAGTTTCGCAAGGACCTATTCTATCGGCTCAATGTCTTTAACATCAAATTATTGCCCCTCAGGGAAAGGCGCTTGGATATCATTCCCCTGGCAGAACATTTTTTAGCCACATATCTCGTGGGACGGGGTCTGCAGGTGGAGGGTTTTTCAGAAGATGCGAAAAATCTGCTCTTAAACTATGACTTTCCGGGCAATGCACGGGAACTCCGGAACATGGTGGAACGGGCTGCCATACTCTGCCACTCAGGGCGCATCGAAGGCAGGCACCTAAATCTCCCCAAACCCTCTCAAAGCCAATCATATCATACAGGGCTATCAGACGAAGCACAGGAGAAAGAAAGGATTCTTGGCGCGCTCCAGGAGGCCAAATGGAACCGCCGCCAGGCTTCCAAAATCCTGAATATCCCCTATTCATCCCTTCGCTACAAATTGAAAAAACTGGGCATATCCTAATCATGGATTAATAAAATTAGCAACTTTTGTCAACAAGGTTTGCCAAATATTTTCTCAAGATATCCTGCCTTTTTATATGATTTTTTACAAAATCCTCTATTTAATAATAAGTTAACCTAACTCCCCCGCACGGAATGGATCTTGCCTTTTAAAAAGTCAGGAATCTTGGACATAGGGATGGACATATTCCTTTCCCGGCCTCATAGCGTTCCGGGAACTCAAATTTTTCACTTCCGAAAAACATATCACACAGGAAATCAGGGAATCCCCTGGGATGCAAGGAAACTCTCATCAGGAGAAGCACCCCTGATTTATTTACGGAGGTTTAAGCGATGAATTCAAACAGCATTTTGGAAAAAATTCTTATTGCTCTTATCATTTCTACCCTTTTTTGTCTCCTCTATGTTTCGATTGCCTTCTGCCAGTATTGGACGGCTATGCCGCCATACAACACATTATGGCCTTTATGGTCCCAGGCCCTGTCACCATTGGACCCTGCTACGGGCTTATATACACCCATCATTGGCAGCTTGGCGCCGACCACCCAGCTTCCAGTTCAACCCGGCCTGACCTGGAATCCCGGCCTCCCCTATCCCTGGCTTTTGTATAACTCCCCTGTGGGAATGCTCTATTATGATGTCATGTATGGTTTAAATGTATGGCCGCCGGTCAGCCTGGTAGATCCAATGACAGGTGCACCTGCTCCGGTTTTACTGCCGGCAGGGTACAGTGGCCTTCCCCCAACCGATCCAACGTGGATACTGAATACTCTGCCCGGTGCTAATGAACTCTATACCACAAGCTATCCGTATTTTTCATACATCGGAACATTATCCTTACCCCTGATTCTCAATCTGCCTCCAATCACCGCTCTGAACATAACCAACTATTTGACCATGTTGCCTGTGCCCCCTGTTCTTGTGCCACCTGTCTTGAGTGCATCTGCCATCCTGGGATATTAGGAGGGATGGAAATCGGGCAGGCCCTCTCCGGGACCTGCCCGTAAATCCATTAAAACAAAATTAGCACCTTTTGTTGTCAAAAGTTGCTAATTTTATTGGCAACTCCATGCCTTGAATTCGCCTTATCCTCTCAAACCTTTGATACAATTCGTTCTCAGCCAAAATTCTCTAATGGCATATCGGTTGCTCTAAGATAGTTCGACCGAAATCCTTAAAACTCGTAAAAGACAAAGATGAAACAGGGGGAAGCAATCAATGTGGCATCCAAAACGGACAGAAGATATATACAAAGAGTTAGTCTTTATGTTCCTGGGATTATTTTTTGTCCTGGCGATCGCTGAAGTCAACGAATTTCATGTCATCCTCAGAAGCCCCTCCGAGCTTTTCATACTTGTCTTTTACTATCTATCTTTCTATTTTCTCATCCTTGCATTGAGAATTCTTCTGATGGTGATTAAAAAAAATCTGACAGGCATTTTTTCTCGTGATCATCTCAGATATGCACTGCACCATATCCGATCCCTGTTTTAGCGGCTTCCATCTTACAGTTTACACTATGGGAGAATAAAGGAGTGTAAACCATGGCAAAATTTTTTCCTAACTTAGATTATGGCTTCAAGTCCTTTTTCCATGAAGGAAATGCGGAAGAAAGGATAAAGATATTGAAGAAACATGGATACAAACTAAAAAAAGCAATCCGTTACTTAGTAAATTGGAAGCAAAAGAAGGTATTCAAGTTAGAAGCCCTTGCGAGGATAGATGACCATAATTTCATAAAAAAGGTAAGAATGGAAAATAATACAGAAAATTGGGTTGTTTTTGCAGCGATGGGGGATCTGTTCATAAATGAAGAAGATATCAAATATATGCTAGGCCATAAATAATAAGCATAGGATACCTACCCACCGCTTAAACTTATAGCTGCCATAAGAAACAATCTGAGAATTAATGCTCGTAAAAATTTGGATTTCAGAGCAATTCCCTACTTTAAAAATTGAGAGTGCAAAAAGTTAAGGGAGTTAACATTAGACATCTTTGCTATTGCCCCCCTTTCATTTCCACAAGTCCGGACTATACTGCATTTTAGTTAGGATCCTGTCCGAGAATAGCATTTTTTTTGTATCTTTATGGCGAAACATTTCTTAAGGCACTCTATCAACCAAATCTCAGCAAAAAAATTCGTTCACTTTATAATTTTCAAACATTTCCTTAAATCTACAAAAGCCAAACAATGCCTTGTGAATCAATCGAAATAAATGGATCAAAAGTCCGATAAAATATTGTAAATCATTAAAATATTAAACCCGATGAAATATTTAGGGATTCATAAAAATCAGAGTCGATTCGGGCCGTTTCGATAGTTAATCGAAGATAAAAATTTTATTCCCAATCGGAATTCTTAATAGACGAAAATGGGGAAAAAGATGAAGAGATTATTGATTGTAATCAGTTTGATTATTTTTGGTCTTATCACTGCGGTTAAAGTTTACGCCCATCCGCATCCGGAGAAGATCGGCATATTGTTGGTGGATGATGTTCTGCATGACAAAGACACGATCAACGGATTCAAAGAAGGGATCGAATTGAGCGGGATTTTACATACCTTTGATCTCAGGGAAGCCAATGGGGACAAGATAAAGGCAAAGGAATTTATTCGAAAATGGAGATCGGAAGGGGTGGGTTTGATCTGTACTGTCGGCACAAAGGCCACCCTTTGGGCCATGGAAGAGGTCAAAGATATCCCCATAGTCTTCACGGCAGTGACCAACCCGGTAATTGCCGGGATAGCGGACACATGGCAAGGCTCAGGCTCCAATGTTACGGGTGCCAGCAACTGGATTGACATGGAGGAAAAACTGAAGGTCTACAAGCAGGCCGTCCCCAATCTCGGAAGGCTGGGGGTCATCTACAATCCCGATAATCCCGTATCGAGTGCAGAAATCACTGAGGCCAAAAAGGTCTGCCAGACATTAGGGATTACATTGAAAGAGCAGACCTGTGATAGGGATGACCAGATGGAAAAATCGGTTCATGAATTGATCGATAAAGGGATCGATGCCCTTTGGATACCCATTGAGAAAATAGTTTATATGAATATAGAAGATATTGCGAAAATCACGATTCCCCGCAGGTTACCGGTTGTCTCCAGTACGTTTATCGGGATTGATTGTGCAAAAAGCCCTGCTGTAATTGTTGCTGTGGGGGTCGATTATGAAATGCTTGGAAGAATGGCCGCCCTTTCAGCGGTTGATATCCTGGCCTCAGGAAAGGCCCCCGGGGAGGTCCCCATTTCCACGGTGCAGAATTATGAGATTGTTATCAATGCCAATGCAGCGGATTTGATCGGCCATCAGATCCCACCCAGATTAATGGCCTCAGCCAGCAGGATTGTGAAAGGATTCAAGGGACAAAGGATCATTGTTGGGGGCACGGGAGATAATCAGGATATGCTCAGGATATTGGCAAGGGTCTTAGAGGAGAGGCTTGATGGGGCTGAGATAGAGGTCCCTGACGTGATCGGTTCCACCGGAGGAATCAGGGGTGTAAATGGCGGTGAGATCGATCTGGCAAGGGTTGCCAGATTGCTCAATGAAAATGAAGAACAACTCGGTCTCATCTATCGACCCTTTGCTAAATCAGCCATTGTTTTTGTGGTCAATCCGAGTGTCTCGGGGATAGAGAATATCACCACCGAAGAGATCATCGGCATCTATTCCGGAAAGATTACCCATTGGAATCAGCTTGGTGTAGACAAAGGGAAGATATACCCGGTTGCGAGGGAGACAGGGGACTCCTGCCTGAGGGTGCTGAATGAGAAGCTCCCAGGATTCAAGGAAATCACAAATCCGCGGGCCAAAATCATCTATAATACCCCCAAAACAGTAGAGACCTTGGAGAAATATCGAAATACAATAGGTTATGTGCCCCTATCCGCCATAATGGATACAAATCTAAGGATTTTAAAGGTCAATGGGATCTATCCCTCGATGGAAAATATTGAAAACGGCAGTTACGGATTAACAGTACCTTATGGCATTGTTCATAAAGGAGAAATCACAGGGCTTGCCAAAAGATTCCTGGACTTTCTTTATAGCGAAGAGGCAAAAAAAATCATCATTGCAAACGGGGCATTCCCTGTTCACTGATACCTGATAAGGCTGAAGGGTGATATATTGATGTTTAAAACGATCAAGGCTAAGATCCTGGCTTCACAGATCCTGATCATTTTTCTCTTGGTTGGGATCCTCGGCCCATTCTCGTATTTTTTGTTCATCCGTTCCCTCAAGAAAAGCCAGAAAAACAGCCTTGAATATTTTACCCAGGATCACGCCTTTCATTTGAAGTCCCATATTCAAGAAAAAGAGCAACGGTTGGAAACTATTGCAAATGGAGAGCCGATCGAGGACTATACCCAGTATTTCAGATATGTTCACTTAACGGAATATTTCAGCCATTTTCTGGATGAATTCGCGGACCTTGCCTATTACAATGAAAACGGCGTGAAGGAGGTTGAGATCAATAGGAACGAAAAGATCATTCAGCCTGCCGATATCAGCCAAACCACACTCTTCCAGGATGCCATATGGGAGCCTAACAAAGTTTTTATGTCATTTGCCGCCCATCCGGAAGATTCGAGCAAAATGGCCTTGACTTTCGCGATCTGTCGGCGGAATTTTTTTGATGAATTTTTGGGGATCATCACCGGCTGGGTCCCCGTTCCCGATATGATTTGTGAGATTCAGGGACACAGGGTCGGAGAATCCGGTTTTCTGATGCTTCTGGATGATCAGGGGACACTTCTGTGCCATCCTCAGAATGAACTAAGATTCAGGAGGATCGAGGTCAGTGGAAGGCAATCGGATGCCATACTGTCCGAAATCCTGGCAATGAAAACAGGGTTCGGCCGCGCCACTATTTTCGATATGGATGGATTTGTGGCCTATGCCCCGGTCGAGGGGATGAATTGGGCCTTGATCGCATTGCTTCCATACAAGGAGTTCATGAAGGCACCCAACAGATTGAGAAATACCTTTATCGGATTTGCCTTCGCCATCCTGGGACTGGGTATCCTTTTGCCCTTGATTGTGGCCCGCGGCATCACCCATCCCATCCATAATCTGGTTGAAATAACCAGTGCCATTGCCAAGGGGGACCTTTCCAGAAGGATCGAGATCCGGTCGGATGACGAGATCGCGATACTGGGGCGCTCCTTCAATCGCATGACTGAGGATCTCAAAAAATCAAGGGATGATCTAATTGCTGAAAAGCAACGACTGGGCGTGACACTCCTGAGTATCGAAGACGGGGTCATCGCAACGAATGCAAAGGAAGAGGTCATCTTGATCAATAAGATTGCAGAGGACTTGACCGGCCGCTCCCAAATGGATGCGCTCGGCAAGCCTCTGAGTGATGTCTTTCATATCCTGGATGCAGCGACCCGGCAAAAAATGGAGAACCCTGTGAAGGAGGTATTAAGGACCGGAGAGATCGTCCATCTCAGGGATGGGACAGGCATTATATCCGGGGATGGAATGATGAAAAGGATCGAGGACAGTGCCGCCCCGATCAGGGACAGCAATGGAAAGATCCTGGGTGCTGTTCTGGTCTTCCGGGACATAACTGAAAAATTGAAATCCGAGGAAAATTATCGCAGCGTTGTGGAAAATTCCAATGACGGCATCTGCATCATGCAGGACGAGCGGGTCAAATTCTGTAATCAGCGCCAGATCGAGCTTACCGGTTACTCCGCGGAAGAAATCATAGATACCTCATTTACCAGGTATATTGTTACGGATGAACTGAAGAAGAATCGAAAACATTATGAGCGTTTCATGAGGGGAAAAGAGGATGCACTCAGATTTGAAACCGCATTGATTCATAAGACCGGCAGAACGATCGATGTGGAAGTGAGTGTCAGTGCCGTCCATTATGAGGGCCGGCGTGCGGCCCTTGTCTTTACCCGGGATATTACCCATAGAAAGAAGATGGAGGAGAAGTTGCATCATACATTGAAGGATCTGGAACGCTCCAATGCCGAATTGGCTGAATTTGCCTATGTGGCGTCCCATGACCTTCAGGAACCTTTGAGAATGGTTGCAAGTTACGTTCAGCTACTGGAGAGCCGTTACAAGGGGAAACTGGATGCGGACGCAGATGAGTTTATAGGTTTTGCCGTGGATGGTGCCGACCGGATGCAACGCCTGATTCAGGATCTGTTGAAGTATTCACGCGTGGGCACCCATGGTCAGCCCTTTGAAATGAATGACTGTCGTATCATCTTTCAAGAGGTGCTCGTCAATCTCCGGAAATCCATTGAGGAAAGCGGGGCTGTAATTTCCCACGATCCTCTGCCCATCATCATGTCCGATGCCTCCCAGATCAATCAATTATTTCAGAACCTCATCAGTAATGCCATCAAATACCGGGGCAAGGAGCCGCCCCGGATACATATCAGCGCCCAAAAAAACAACAACCATTGGCTCTTTTCTGTGGGAGATAACGGCATCGGGATCGAACCCGATTATACCGAGCATATATTCAAAATATTCCAGCGATTGCAGAACGCACGGGAATTTCCGGGCAACGGTATCGGTCTGGCCATTTGCAAGAAGATTGTGGAACGGCACAATGGCCATATCTGGGTGGAGTCAGAACCTGCAAAGGGATCTAAGTTCTATTTCACTATTCCAAATGAGAAGGAGAGACGTCATGAATGCTAATGATCTGAATATCCTTTTAGTGGAAGACAATCCTGCAGACGTCCGGTTGATAACCGAGGCGCTCAAGGAAAAAAAGATACAAAATCGCCTCACAGTGGCTGAAGACGGCTTTGAGGCCCTTTCTTACTTAAGGAGGGAAGGCGGATATGAAAATGCCCCTCGTCCGCACCTCATCCTGCTTGACTTGAATCTGCCCAAAAAAAACGGGCATGAGGTACTTGAAGAGATCAAGACGGATGAGAATCTCAGACGGATTCCGGTAATCATCTTAACGACCTCGACAAATGAACAGGACATCCGGAAGAGTTATGATCTGCATGCGAACTGTTACATAAACAAGCCGGTTGATTTCACTCGATGGATCAGAATCGTAGAGGGCATTGAGAATTTTTGGTTCACAATCGTCAAAATTCCAATGGAGTGAAAAAAATGAATCATCCCCAAGTAAATGTGTTGCTGATTGAGGATAATCCTGGTGATGCCAGACTCATATGGGAAAAATTGATCGAAGCCAAGGCCTCGCACTGGAAAATGGAATCTGTTGAAACGCTATCGGAAGGCCTTAAGTTATTCGAAAAAGGCCCCTTTGATATTGTTCTGCTGGACCTAGGCCTGCCTGATAGTCGCGGATTGGATACATTTCTCAGGCTTTACAGCCGGATGTCCAAAGTGCCCATTATCGTGCTGACCGGTTTGGATGATGAAGCAATGGCGATCAAGACCGTACAGGAAGGGGCGCAAGACTATCTGATCAAGGGACGGATTGATGGGAATTTGCTCATTCGATCGATCCTTTACGCCATGGAACGCAAGAGAAGCGAGACAAAACTGGAGGAGATGCTGGCGCAGATAGAAAAAAGCCGGGATGACCTTTTGTCCATGATGGAAAAGCTTCGGCTGGGGGTTGTAATGACAGCTCCAGAAGGGGGGATCACCTTTCTGAATAATACGGCCGAGAAACTCCTGGGGAAAAACGGAAAGGATTTGATGGGCCTGCACTGGGAAGATGGGCTGGATTTGGACAGTGAATCAATCGAATTCTTGCATGATACTATTGCCCAGCCTCACGAGCTTCGAAAAAAGACACCTGCTGTGAGAATCTCGGAAGAGGGACTGCAATACCACATGGAAATCGACGTTGAAGAAGACCCGCGCGATCCTCAAAGGAAGATATTTTTCATGTACGATGTTTCAGAAGTGCATTTCTTAAGAAAGCAATTGCATGATAATGCGCAATTTCACAATCTGATCGGTAAGAGCAAGTGCATGAGGCTTGTTTACCAACAAATCGAGGATATCTCCCGTGTGGACTCCACTGCCCTGATTGAAGGGGATACCGGAACGGGCAAGGAGCTTGTGGCCCGAACCATTCACTCCTTGAGCCATCGAAAGGATAAACCTTTCATAGCCGTCAATTGTGCCGGCCTTACGGAGTCCCTGGTGGCCAGCCAGCTATTCGGCCACAGGAAAGGGGCCTTTACTGGTGCCTTTGATGATCAAAAAGGGCTTTTTGAGGCTGCAGATGGGGGCACGCTCTTTCTGGATGAAATCGGCGATATTCCATTGAATATCCAGACGAGCCTTCTTCGGGCCCTCCAGGAAAAGGAGATCTTGCGTATCGGGGAATCCAAACCCCGTTTGGTAGATGTGCGTTTTCTGGCGGCAACCCAGCATGATCTGAATGTATTGGTTAAAAATGGGGATTTTCGTTCAGATCTGTTTTATCGGCTCAGGATCGCCCGGATTCAACTCCCTCCCCTTCGTGAAAGGCGTGAAGATATACCACTACTGGCTTTGGCATTCTTGAGACAATTTCGGACCATCAACGGAAAGCCCATTGATCGCATCAGCGACAATGCCATAGAAATCCTCATGAAATACGGTTGGCCGGGAAATGTCCGCGAGTTAAAAAGCGCCATTGAATTTGCAGTCATTCATTGCAGAAACTCAATCATCCAACCTGAAAATCTCCCTCCGGAAATCATTGAATCAGAGGCCCATCCAAAAAGGCCCCGTAAGTGTGAGGTTCCGGAATTGGGATCCTTGACGGAGGCATTAGAAAAGGCCGGGGGAAATCATGCCCTTGCCGCCCGCATTCTTGGCATCGGAAGATCAACCCTTTACCGACGCATAGAAAAATTCGGGTTGGACCCCGAAGATCGACGTTCCATAAAGTTCAAGACACCTATCCTCAAAAAACATCCCTTTTAATTTAAGGGATAACGCCTTATTAATTACCCAGATATCCTCTAGACTTTGGCTCTTCATTCCTGAAAAACCTCCGATGTTGGGTGTACAATCCTTCTTCATTAATCTGCATGCATGCAAAATCTATTTCATCTTGAATCATATATTTTATTTGCCCTTATAGATCCGGTAATTTGCCGAAACATTCGGTTTAAATCAAGGTGTGCCAAATGGGACACTTTGGGACAGAATTGTTTCAAAAAGTACTTTGGAAAATAAATTGCAGATGTCCTTAAAATTTTCAAAATATCCTATCATTCAATTAGTTAGGCAAGTTAATAGCATTTGGCACAGGAATTGATTTATCAATCAATAAAACAGTGCATAAATGGATCAAAATTGAAAAACGAATAAACGAAAAAACATCTTGATTCAAGGTGAGATAATGATTGATAAAGAACAAACCGAAAGGAGGCATCACATGTTTAAGAAAGTATTAGTTATTGAAGATTCCCATATTTTGTTTGAAATGTACAAAGCAGTATTTAGTTGTTATCCGGGATGTCAAGTCTTTTTTGCATCAAACGGACTCGATGCAATGGATATGCTTACCTTCCAGGAGGATATCGATCTGATTATATCAGAGATCTATATGCGCAAGATGGACGGTCTTAACTTTTTGAAGACAATGTATCAGGAAGGATACAGCCATATACCTGTGATTGTCTCCAGCTTCGAAAAAAATGAGAGTATGTTTCAAAAAGCCATCGATCTGGGAGCAAAGGCTTATATTAAGAAACCTTGGCATCCCCAACAAGTTCTTGATTTAATAGGCATTTTATAGGCACCGAGATATTGAATGATCAACAATAAAGAACTCAGAAAATGATAGGAGCTTCGGCTCACAGCAATGACATTTTTTGACTATTTGTGAATACATCAGTAATGTTTTCCAAAAGATCTTATACTAAATGTCAAAAGATCAAGGCCAAATTCAAGGCAAAATAAAGCGATATTCCCCAAAGGCATTGAACTCCGGCTTGACAATATGTTATAAGGTCCAAGTCTGTTTCAGTTCAATTTGGATATTTGACTGTTTCACAAATAAAATCTGAAAGCAGAATGAAAATACATTTAATTGATCTCAAATCCACGATTTTAAGATCATGGGACTATTAAGAAAAGCGGATCTCGTTCTCCTCCATCCACCCACGGTCTACGACTTTCGGAAGGAACCTATACTGTGGGGGCCGATCTCTGATGTCGTGCCCTCTTCTTTCATATTCGAGATGTATCCGGTCGGGTTCAATTCCATCACAGGATGCCTGGTCAAGAATGGGATCGAAACCCGGGTGGTCAATCTGGCCTACCGGATGCTGACCGATTCAAGATATGACTGCAGGAAGGTCATCGGCAAGCTCATGCCGAAGGCCTTCGGTATCGACCTCCACTGGCTGCCTCATGCCCACGGGGCAATAGGAATCGCCGGGATCTGCAAGGAATGTCATCCCCATATACCCGTAATATTGGGAGGATATTCCGCCACCTATTTCCATGAAGAGATCCTCTCCCGTTATCCTCAGGTGGATTATGTCCTCAAAGGCGATTCCACCGAGGAGAGCATCCTGGAGCTGATGCGCTGTTTAATAGCCAATCGTTCCGTTGATCACATACCGAATCTCTCCTGGAGAGATACTAATGGAAGGATTCGATCGAATCCCATTGAATCTCCTCCGGATGCTGCGGATAATCACTACAACGATTATCTTTATATGTTCCGAATGGCCTTTAAGTACATGGATATCAAATCCCAGATTCCCTTCATCGGGTGGTGGCAGTATCCCATTACTGCCATCATGACCGTACGGGGCTGTACCCAAAACTGTGCCATCTGCGGGGGATCGGCCCATGCCATGCACGACCTCTGTAAGCGCAAGCGGCCATCTTACCGTTCACCCGAGAAGATCATTCGGGATGTGAAAAAGATGGCCTCCTATACCAGCGCGCCAATCTTTCTGATCGGGGATCTGAACCAGGCCGGAGAGGATTATGCTTCAGCCGTGCTGGAGGGATTGAAGGCATTAAAGCCAAAAAACGATATTGTGCTGGAATTGTTCAGCTTCGCCCCGGAATCCTTTTTTAAACAGGCATCCCGGGCATGCCCGAACCTCAATTTCGAGATGTCGCCCGAATCCCATGATGAAGCCATCAGGACTCTTGCCGGAAAGCATTATAAAAACGAGGAGATCGAGCAAGATATCGAATGGGCCCTGGCCTATGGGGCCAAAAAATTCGACCTCTATTTTATGACCGGCATTCCAGGGCAGAGTTACGATTCCGTCATGGATGGCATCGATTATTGCAGATACCTGATGAAAAGGTTCGATTCCCGCCTGATGCCCTTTATATCACCCCTTGCCCCCTTTATAGACCCCTCTTCCCTGGTCTGGGATGATCCTGAGAAGTATGGATACAGGCTCTTTTATAAGACTTTGGAAGAACACCGGCAGGCCCTGCTTCAGCCCTCGTGGAAATATATCCTATCCTATGAAACGCATTGGATGGACCGGGACCAGATCGTAAAAGCCACCTACGAGGCAGGACGCAGGCTGAACCTACTGAAGATGAAATACGGTCAGATCAAAAAAGAAACCGGGGAATGCACGGACCGGAGGATCCGGCTCGCCATGGACCTGAGTGAGTGCATCGACCGGATCGTTCATGAAGAAGGCGACACTGAAAGAAGAAGGGCCAGGCTCATGGGGCTCAAAAAGGAGATGGAGATCTATTCCCTTTCAACGATCTGTGATACCAAAGAGATCCAGTGGCGTGTGATCGGCCGGAGATTCAAACTGCTGAGGATCCTGTGGGACTGCCTTTTTGGCTCATGACTCTGCGTAACGATCATTCTGATACGCCATTTATTCTAAAGTCACAAAATGCATTTTTAATATCGACCACAGGATGAAATTTTGGATTGGATTCCATTGACAGGGAGAGGGATCATGGAATAAACTCTTTAAAGATAAAAATTCATGCTGGTTGCCAGCACAAAGAATAATGAAAATCTAAAGGGATTTCAAAATGAAAATTCTATTGAATCAAAAGGAGGTATTTATGAATACAAAGATGAAGATAAAGATGACATTCATATGCACCCTGGCACTGCTCATCCTTCTTAATCTATGCCATTCCCGGCTTTCCTTTGCAGCCGATACTCAGACCACTGTTGAAGAGAAAAAGATTCAAATGGACATCGGGATCAATCAGGAGGACCGGGACGTGGGCCTGAAACGTATGGAGATCATCGACAGAGCCCTCTCTCCGGAGCTAATGGAGAAAAAAAGGGCCATGGTCCATGCCATTGAAAAGGACTATGATGACAAGATCTCCCGACTACTTCAAAGCATCACCACACCCATAGGGAGAAATACGGTGATCACCCATCTGGATGTAAATTTCTTTGATACTGAATTCGAATCACAGGTGCGTGCCAGTCAGAACGCCTCCGTTTCCATTATCCTGGGACGCGACGGCTTTGATAAATGGGCTGCAGGCCAAAACTCCGAACAGGAGGCCCTGGACCAGATCAAGGGCATGATCCTCGGCACCTTCAAAATCCCGGAGGAGAGCATCTCCATTGCAGTAGCACCCAATTAATGCATAAATAATGGTTATGGAAACCGTTCACAGCATTTCTCTATTGTCATTGTGAAGAGCCGAAGGTGACGTGGCAATCTCAAAACAGATTGTTTCCACTGCAACTTTCAAAAAATTGTCAAATTGACCTCTTTAATACTTTATTAACTTATTCCGTTATTTTTATTGATGAGATCCTATGGTATGAGTTATCTTCTTTTGTAGAAAATCCATTGCCTTATTATCATCTATTTTACCGGACATTACTGACTTTTAATGAGAAATCGAAGTTACTTCCAATATCAATAGTAAGCAGGGGGAACCGAATTGGTTCCCCCTGCTTGATTTTTCAATGTATGACTTTAAATTATTGACTCCTGAACTTCCTCTCAATTCCCACCAACCCAATCAAAACAGAAAACAAAAGGATAATGACGCTGGGTTCAGGCACTGGGCAAGGAGCATAGGAAACGCCCATTGGCAGAAGGAGATCTACACCACTGGGGCCACCAAAGTCTTCATAGAACTCGACCTTGAACGGATATAGTCCGGCAATGAGATATGCACTACCGGCAATTATTCTCGGAGAATGGGGTCCACCATTGTCAACGACTAATGTACTGTTTATATAAAGCATACTACCGTCATCAGAATCTAAGGCAAATGTATATAAGGCGTCGGCAGAGACCAGAAGACAACCTGTCATCTCTGCGCCGAAGTCAGATAGTCCAAAAGGGTGCCAAGCATAACCGGTATTTGTGGCAAACATTATGTCGGGCGAAACGAAAGAACCTACAAAGTCAGAATAGGGGGCACCTCCATCAGCTGTTCCATGTCCGGAATACACATCCACAGTGATGCTGTATGCTATGCCGGAACCTGTGATTATTAATAGTGATGATACTACCAGAACTATAAATAGTTTTATTTTCATACCCTTACTCCTTCTTTAAAATTAAATATTGGTCGACCCTGAAGTTTTCTTTCACCTCCTTTCAAAAGGGTCGTTGGATAATCATAAAATATGGTTCCATAAATTAACCACCCTTGCCGCAAGAGGCACTATGAATCATGAAAATAGAACTTATTTTTAGGACTAAAGTGCACTATCACTCACACTCACTTTGGGAGAGGGAAAAAAGGAATTACTTTTATTTTAGAACCTTATACGAAATAATGTTGATATTTTTCTGTTGTTACATAACGATATACAAGGTATGTCTATATTATTAGCAAGAATTGTGCATTTCTAATAAGTTCTTGTTTTTAAATATTTATATTGTTATAGAACATAATCGACAAGCATAGAATTTGTAAATTTTTCTGACGTTTTTCTATAATATTATATGTCACATAGATAATTAATTGTATTAATTAGTAAAAAAACAATGCCAATCGTAAGATTTTTCGACACCATTCATTGATTTTTTTACTATTGTGATATATACAACAGATTAAAGTTTCCCCAATTCTCAAGACAAACCCTCATGCTCCTTCGGGGCGCCACGAAGCATGAAAATGTTATATTTTCAAATGAATAAGAGATATTTTCGGAGCAAAAAAATATGATTTCTAAGTTTGCC
>JBLIRM010000033.1:0-22036 GCA_049472295.1 bacterium
TTATCCTCTTTTCGCACCAAGGGATCCTCCTCCTAAGGGATGCATAAGTGAATGTCATATATATCGCCATACCGATTGCCTTGCTTCCCCATCGTCTCACCCCGGGGTTTGACTCACCCCAATGATATATTCTCATATGGAATGATCTAAAGGCTTTAATATATTAATATAACAATAGTTTTATTTAATACTAAGCTGCAATCGGACAATTACAAAGCCATAGAGGAGCGCAGCGACGCGGCAATCCAAGATTTGGATTGCTTCGCTTCGCTCGCTATGACACTAATAAGATTTAAACAAGATTGCCCTAAAATACGTCATCGTAATTATGAAATAAGGTACTTAGTACAAGCATTATTTAGAGATTATATACGGAAGATTAAAGGCAATAATGAATTGATTCTGAATTTCGTCTATCGGATTGAAAATGTGATTTACCCTCAAAAATTCTTCAGAGGATAAAATGGACATCATTAAAGCAATATCCGTGATCATTCTTTTTGGCTGGTTACTCTTTTCGATACCTCTGCCGATCATTACTGGTTTGATTAATGCCTACTGTTGTGTGCATAATGGCTCTAAAAGAGGATAATTTCCAATAAGATAAGAAAGTACCTATTTTCAATGGATGTTACTCTTGTTTCTACTCAGCCATTGCCTGCCTGATTACAAAATATCTTCGAAAATACGGTTGATTATTTTTTTGTTTATATTTTTTCGCAGGATTAAAGATTTCCATACTCTCCATTGCTTACCCCGGCACAGGTGCTGAATCTCATAACCACCATTTCAGGGATCACAAAGTATTTCCCCATGTTCTTCTGATTCGAATGAATGTATTCTATGAAAGGATTCGATGATTTTACTTTTGTTTGTGCAAAGAGATATACTTTTGCTTGAAGTTTTATAGACTCCTATACCTCTTTACAGATTAATTGGCAGGGATTCATGACCTCACGAGAAGAAAATCAGGAGCAATGGATCGATGTTTCAGTGCCGTTAAGGAGCGGAATTGTGGTGTGGCCGGGAGATCCTCCGGTGAGAATAGAAAAGGCATTCGATCTTGATCATGGGGATGAATGCAACATCTCCAAAGTGTCAATGGGCACCCATTCCGGCACACATATGGACGCACCCCTTCATTATATCAAAGGAGGTAAAGGTCTGGACGAGATGCCCTTTGATGCATCCATCGGTCCGGCACGGGTGATTGAGATACTCGATGAGGAATCCATAAAGGTTGAAGAGCTTATCCCTCATGGCATTTGCCGGGGGGAAAGGATCCTTTTCAAGACTCGGAATTCCAGCCAATGCTGGGATAAAGATGTCTTTCTCGAAGACTTTGTTCATATATCCCAAAAAGCTGCTGAATTTTTGATAGATCGAAGGGTAAGGACTGTAGGTATTGATTATCTGTCTGTCGGTGGATTCAATCCGGAGGGTTCGAGGACCCATTTTATCCTCCTCGAAGCCGGGATTTGGGTCATTGAGGGACTGAATCTCTCAGCCTTGGAACCGGGAAATTACCATCTTATATGCCTGCCTCTCAAGATGTTAAAAAGTGATGGTGCACCCGCAAGGGCTATTGTCAAAAAGGTATTTTAGCCCTCGAATCTTTTTTAATTCAGTTTTCTCATATCCAATTTATTGGCCAAAGTGGTATAATTAAAGTAAGGTGATTTCAGATAGCGGCTTTTTTAAAAAGCTCGAATATCAAAACGCACTTCGTAACTTTTTGGGAAGAATATTTGTCTTATTTTAAAGGGGTTTTTTGGAAAGCAATGATATAAAACAAAATGATATAAAATTATTGAAATAAAAAAATCTTTGAAGGTGGTGAAGTGATGTTAGAATAAATGCTTTGAATCGAAGGATTAAAAAAGGGACTGACAGATTCATGAAAGGGGGATTTAAATGAAAAAAGGGCTTCTGAGTATTATCATCTTTATCTTTAGTGTTACGCTTCTCATTTCCTTTTTTTTCAATCCCGTATCAAAGGTTTCCGCTCAAACCTATAATTGCATTGTGAGGAGGGATGTGAATATCCCATATACATTTCAATACTTCAAAACGAAGATCCTTGCAAATGCAGCTTTTGAGATCAAATTCACTGTCCGGGACAATTTTAACACCAAGGTCTATGTTCGATTGATCCCTGGCGCCAATGATCCTGCTATAACGGTTGATGATAAAACCCTGTCCTATCATCTGGGTTCGGACCTGTATGGATCAACAAAAACGGATTATGAAGTGCTCGGATCGAGTGAGGATGATGTTGAAATACCCAGCATTGGTGAGATGTTTTTTCAAGCGGCTGTAGTAGATGGGGATTGGATTTACGATTATGATAGTGGTGAGGCAAGGATCACAGACATCACGATATCTTGCAATCAGGCCCGGATCAAATACCTTGAATTCTGGGACAATGAATTCCGGGATGCAAATATGCACCCGGATTCGCAAGAATTCGGGGATTATGCAAATCTTGATGATGCTGAATGGGAAAACCTCACGCCCGATATTGGTATCCCAACCATTCTGGGTGATCCTGAAGTGCTTTATCTGAATGTCATTATTCCCTCCCCTTATATCCCTCCCACTTATCCCCCTTATTACAATACCTATTACGGAAGCTTCAATTATCCAAGGGTGTCCTATGGAAATTATTGGCCTTCAAATCCGGCCTTTAATCTGGCGGGTCTTTTCGGTGGCTATCCAGGCGGTTCTTATTCAACTTTCCGGGGGAATTATCCAGCAACTTACTCTTGGGGAGGGTATCCAGGTACTTACACAGGGAATTATTTAGGTAATTATATGAGCAGTATTCTGTATAGTTCTCCGGCGAATTATTTTAACACTTATTACAGTAATTATCCTTTTGGTTTCTCCGGGGGATTTTTTGGGACGAATTATGGCTCCCTTTTTGGCCTAAGCTCCTTGAGACCTAACTATGGTTTCGGGCTGACATCCTTTAATAATATATACTTTTAACTTGGCAATTCCCTGCAGCTTGCTGCAGGTTTGACCTAAGGTTTTTCTTCTCATTGCGAGCACAACTGAAGTAATCTTAGATTGCCACGGCATTTCACGCCTCGCAATGACATGGAGAGATTGCAGCGTAGCTGGCCCCTTCGCTTTGCTTGGGGCTTTGGCTCACCCTCGCAATGACTTTTATGAGTAAAATTTTATACCCCGCTGCTTGCAGCGGGGTGTTTTATTTTTGGATAAGCATTTCAGAGATTCTGTGTCAGGGATAAGGGGTCTGGGTTTTTTGAAATATGAGGTAATGATATTTTTTTGGGTTCTGACATTAGGATATATTAATATTATAATATTAGCAGTTAATGAAAATCTTGTTCGCATCTTGAAATCAGAATCAATATACCAGGGAAAAGGGAGGGATCAATGGTATGATAAAGGATGGAAACAAGATTCATTTGATCAACATTCTATGTATATACATATATAGAAATTTCATAGATGTTAGGGGGGATTACAATGACAAGGAAGCTAACATTAACAGCGTTTTTGCTGATTACATTATTTTTGTTTGCATTGATGTTTTCTCAGCCGAGCGCAGTTGCGCAAACCGAGCCCAGCAGGCAGGCAGCCTGGTATGAGGTGAATTACGCATCCGATGCATTCGGTGGGACCTTTTTGATCGGTCAATACGGTCCTGACATTGGTATCGGTGAACAGGGATCGGTATATCAATATTCCAATCCTTTGACCGGGCAGTATGTCAGTTATCAGTCAACCGGCATCGGTTCAGGTGTTGGTGGCGCGCTCTTGGGTTATGGAGGGATGTTCAGTCCGGTGGCTCAGCAATCTTACGGGCCTTTTGCCTATGGTCAGTCACCAACGGTTTCAGCCTCACCCGGATATGATACCCAGGGATACCTCTTTGGCAACCTTTGGGGGCAGAATGTGAATTACTTTGCATCCCAATACAATCCGTTTGCAGGATTGCTTCTGGGTGGGTTTGGCTCTTTTGGTTCACCTGCTGCTTTTAGTGGCGGTTTATTCGGCCTTGGAAGAGTCGGACTGAGCACTGCCAACTCATTCGGACCTTTGTATGATGACGATTATCGCGGGGCTTTCCGAAGCTCGGCTGGAAACATCTACGGTGGTGTGAACTTATTCTATTTTGACGAGTTCGAAGACGAATTTGACGATTGAGTCACATCTGGCTTTTAAAAACCCGAGTGGGGTGTATCACATACCACTCGGGTTTTTATATTGATTCAAATATCTTATAATTAAAATCGAACATTAATGTCAGGAATCGGTTATTGCCATATTTTATATTAAAACTTTCATCCTTTGTTGTGATCGATAGATCATCGGTGTTAATAGATATTAAATCTTTATTTTTTATTTTCTTAGCATGATCCATATTCAGAACATCAAGAAGCAATTCGGCCCTAAAATCCTTTTCGATGGGAGCTCAGCCCATGTGCCTCCCAAAACCCGTGTAGGGCTGGTCGGTCCTAATGGCTCGGGAAAAACCACGCTTCTGCGGATGTTAATCGGTGAGGAATCGCCCGACAGCGGAAAGATTGTCATCAAGAAGGATGCGAGGATCGGATATCTGAAACAGGAGGTATGGGACAATCCCGACCGGAGCATTCTGTCGGAAATACTATCAGGCTTTCCAGAGCTTCAACAGATGGAACAAACCCTTACAGAGATGGAACGAGAGATGACTGCGCGCCAGACAAAGGAGATGCTCGAGCGTTACGGGGATTTGCGCCAGCACTTCGAAGCCGGAGGGGGTTATGAAATCGAGCATCAGGCCAAGGCCATACTTGGCGGTATGGGTTTCCGGCCTGAGCAGTTTTTTCGGCCAATTCATGAGTTTTCCGGTGGCTGGATGATGCGGGTTGCCCTGGCCAAGCTGTTGCTCGCGAAACCGGATATACTTCTGTTAGACGAACCGACCAATCACCTGGATCTTGAGACCGTGGTGTGGCTCGAGGCTTTTTTGCTCGAATATCCGGGTACCATCATTCTCACAAGCCATGATCAGGTATTCATGCAGCGGATTGCGCAGCTTATTTTGGAGATCAACTGTCGTCAGTTAAACCCCTTTGTCGGAAGCTTTGAGGATTATGTCGAGGCAAAGGCTCTGCGCCAGGACCAGCTCGAGGCGCAACTCAAGAACCAGAAAAGGAAGATCGAGCAGAGAGAGCGTTTTATAGACCGTTTTCGCTATAAGAACACAAAAGCATCCCAGGTTCAGAGCCGTATCAAGATGCTGGAAAAGATGGATCGGGTCACACCTGTGGAGGAGTTCAACAGGATCATCAAGGTTCGTCTGCCGCAGCCGCAGCGTTCCGGTCATCAGGTGGTAGAGATCTCTCATGTCACCAAAAGGTATGGTCCGCATCTGGTGTATCAGGAACTGGATTTCACACTTCAAAGGGGTGAGAAGGTGGTACTGGTCGGACCCAATGGTGCGGGCAAATCCACCCTATTGAAGATCATTGCAGGGGTGGTGAGCATCCAGGCCGGTTCGGTCTTATTCGGGCATAACGTGACTATGGACTATTATGCCCAGCATCAACTGGAAGGACTCAACCCCGACGCCACCATTTTGGATGAGTTGGCAGGGGTAGCACCTGATTGGACCCAGGAGAAGCTGAGGACACTGCTTGGGGCATTCCTCTTCTCTGGTGACGAGGTATTCAAACGGATTTCAGTGCTTTCCGGTGGTGAAAAGGCACGTGTGGCTCTAGCCAAGATACTTTCACGGCCGGCCAACCTCCTGGTGATGGATGAACCGACCAATCACCTGGATATCTTGTCCCGTCAGGTGCTTGAAGAGGCGCTCGCAGATTATGGGGGCACACTCATCTTTATCTCCCATGATCGGGCCTTCATCAATTCCATTGCAAACCATGTGGTGGAGATAAGGGATGGGAAGCTCCGGAGGTATCCGGGGAATTACGATGATTATATCTGGAAAAAGTCCCAGGATGTTGCGGGGGAGGGCGTTCAGGATCATAAGGGAATAACCCGCTTTCCTATGCAGTCAAATGCTCCTCATCAAAGCAGTTCCTCGAATCGGATGGAAAAAGGACCCAGTAAGAAAGAGGAGCGGCGTGCAAGAGCGGAACGTATCCAGGAAAAATCCAGGCAGATCAGACCGCTGAAGAAGAGACTGGCTGCATTGGAGGAAGAGATCGCTGATCTGGAAAAGGAGAAAGAGGAGATCGCAGCCGAACTCTGCGCGCCGGCGATTATAGGAGATCGGGAGATCTATCCCCAAAAGCTCAAACGCCATAGGGAGGTGGAGGAAGATCTGCATCGTGCCTATGATGAGTGGGCAGGCATTGCCCAGAAAATAGAGGTCATCGAATCAGTCTTTTCCGACTTGTGCTGAATGGCTTTTTTTATAACTGATCCGGTATATCACCCCTGCTTTGTCATCCGAAACCAGCAGTGCGCCATCACCCATCACAAGCACATCCACCGGCCGCCCCCATGCCCAGCTTCCCTTCAGCCACCCTTCGGCAAAGACATCATAGCTCAAAGTGCCATTCTCCTCGAATTTTATCATACTCACACGATAGCCGATGGGTGAGCTTCGGTTCCATGACCCATGTTCAGCAATAAAGATCCGGTTTTTGTATGCCTTGGGGAACATGGCACCGGTGTAAAAACGCATGCCAAGTGCAGCCACGTGTGGACCGAGTTCCTTGGCCGGGGCTGTAAATGCCTTGCATAGATGTTTTTCACCGAATTTGGGGTCCCGGATCTCTTTCCCGTGACAATAGGGAAAACCGAAATGGAGTCCGATTTCGGGTGCATGGTTTAATTCATCAGGCGGGAGATCATCCCCCAGCCAGTCCCTTCCGTTATCCGTGAACCAGAGTGTCTTTGTATCCGGATGCCAATCGAATCCGACCGTGTTACGAACGCCGCGGGCAAATATCTCCAATCCGCTTCCATCGGCCTGCATCCGCATGATAGTGGCATATCTTTCATCCTTCCGCTCACACACATTACATGGGGCACCCACCGGGATGTAAAGCATTCCGTCCGGCCCGAAGCGGATAAATTTCCAGCCATGATGTGTATCCTTTGGAAAGGAATCATTGAGGATAAACGGCTTGGGGGGATTCTTCAGTCGGGACTCGATTCGATCATATTTCAATACACGGTCAATTTCTGCAACATAAAGTGCGTTGTTACGAAATGCAACACCATTCGGGGAGTTCAATCCTTGAGCGATGGTGAGGATCTCGTCCGCTTTATGATTCTGATCATGATCCACAACGGCATACACCTTCCCTTCACTGCGTGTGCCCACATAGAGGATACCCTGAGGGCTCAGGGTCATTGAGCGTGCGCCCTGAACAGGGCTTGCATATATACTGATCTCAAATCCGGGAGGCAAGTTGATCTGATTGATTGGCAGGGTCTGTTTCGCACAGGCGCAAGTGCACAACACATTGGTGATAAAAAGGGACATTATCAGCGTAATGATCCGATCCGGGAGTATATTTGAATCTTTCATTTGATGGCCTCCCTCCTTTTTCCTTTTTCAGGATTGACCGTGATAAGGATCGCACCCCCGGCCAGGAAAAAGATGATCAGGGCGAAAATCCCATATCTGCTTGATCCGGTCATCTGTCCAACCAGACCGAAGAGTGCAGGGCCAAAGATGCCGGAGAATTTGGCTGTGACATCATAAAATGAAAAGAATTTGGCACTGTCTTCTCTCGGGATCATCCGGGCAAAAAAGGATCGGCTCAGTGCCTGGGTGCCTCCCTGAACCAGTCCGACCATAATGGCCAGTATCAGAAAGTCCGAAGGGGTCTGAATGAAGTATCCGAAGATCACCACAATGGTATATACCATTAAGCCAATAATGATACAGGTCTTTGTTCCCAGATATCTTGCCAGTCTTCCAAAAAGAAGGGTAAAGGGGATGCCCACAAACTGCACCAGCAGGATGGAGCCGATCAGATGGTTTCGACCGATGCCTATCTCGGAACCGAAAATGGCGGCCATGATAATGATGGTCCCGATGCCGTCATTGTAAAGCCAGAAGGCCAGAAGAAACTTAAAGGCCTCCTTGAAATCGTTCAACTGATTGAATGTGTTTTTTAACCGATAAAGGCTTTGTTTGAGAATGGTTAAAGGTCTTCCCCATTCAGAATCCCCGGGTTCGGGAACATTCACCAGAAGCGGGAGAGAAAAGATGCCCCACCACAATGCCACTGATATGAAGGAGATACGCATGGCCTCTATCGATCCTGTGATCATGAAGAGTCTGGGTTTTATAATCATCAGCAGATTGATGGCAAGCAAAACGCCTCCGCCAAGATAGCCCAGGGCATACCCCATAGAAGATACCTGATCCATGTTCTCTTTATGGGCCACAAAGGGAAGCAGGGAATCATAAAAGATGTTTCCTCCGCCGAAACCTATCCGTCCGAATATAAAAAGGGCCGATGCCAGGAGCCATTGACCCTCTTTGATCAGAAACATGGTCCCTGTGGCTATGATACCAATAGTTATAAAAAAAGATAGAAAACGTTTCCTTTTGGAGGTGTAGTCACCCATGGCACCCAAAAAAGGTGAAGATGATGCGATAATAATCATAGCCAGGGTATTGGTATATCCCCAATAACTGGTGGCCGTGGTTTTGGACATGCCTTTGGCTGCGATCTCACTGTAAAAGATAGGAAGAACTGCAGCCAACATTGTTGTGGCAAATGCAGAGTTGGCCCAGTCATACATGCACCAGCTTATAATCTTTTTTCTATCTGCTTTGTTCATCAATCGGATTTTTTATCTCTATGGGTATAATTTCGCGCCCCTTGGGGGTCTTAAAAAAAAATCCCTTCAATATCCCTCCGCTTGAGGCATGGTAGTTTATTAAGAATGCTTAAAATTTTTATTAAATATAACGTAAGATAAGCATAATGCCCTTCGTCATTTTTTTAGATATATCCTCTTTATATTCGTATTTATTCTCTTTCGCAACACAGAAGAATGAAATCCTTTTAGAATCAGTCATTCTCATATTCTCATCCCGTTATCGTTCGCGAACATTTCATGCAACGGTATAGGGAACTCAGCCAAGGGATCAATTTTCACCAATGATGCTGTTATTTTTTTCCTTCCCTGCGAGCAGATATTTTTACAGAACGATATAGAAGAGGTCAAATTTCATTCGCCAAGCGATCAGTTTTCACTATCGATGCTGTTATTTTTTCTCCCTCCCCGTGAGTGGATATATTTACGGGGTGGTATATAAAATGTTGTGAGCGGACATATTTACTGCAGCGTATAGGGAGACTTTTTCTGAATTTTCTTGGCGAAGCGCAGCGTATAAAATTGCAAAAGGCTTGAGCGAAGCGAGTAACCTTACTCTGTCAGGCGGAGCGAAGCGGAGCTACTATGTAGCTTCTCCTGCAACCTAAAATGAATGCATACTATATTTTAGAGCGGAGCAAGCCTTAGAAAATCTAAAAAGCCTGCCCGTCAAGCGGAGTAAATGTGTCTGATCACATCCTTATAATAGCGGAGTAAATATAGCTTCTCATAATTTTTTTCCGGTATCGATCTTTTATCCTTGGTTTGATTTAAGGAAGATTCCCATCTCATCACATGCGGGATTGAGATAGGGTAAATCCTTTGAGGTGAACAGGTCGGTTTGAGACGTTTTAATAAATTGACTTCGGAAAGGTCTTATCGAGTCTTAACCGGCCTGTTCACAATAAGCATACCAGCCTGAGAATTCTGTATTGACATCCATTTGGCATTCGGGCATTCTTATAAAGTATAGTAGTATGCTGCAGGGTTGTGCATTGGAAATATCCATCAGTTGTGATTCAAGGAGATCCTGTAATGAAAACAATATTGTATTATTTTACAGGCACAGGGAATTCCCTAAAGATCGCAAGGGATTTGGCAGAGGTATTAAATCATACGGACCTTTGCCCAATGGCAGGATTGATTGCTGAGGAACATATTTCTGTTTCTTCTGATAGGGTCGGTATTATCTGTCCTGTGTATATGTGGGGATTACCCTTGATCGTTCAGGATTTTATTGAAAAGTTGAATTTGAATAAATCCCAATATGTGTTTGCCGTACTGACCTATGGGGGATTCCCTGCCGGGACTTTAAAACAGATCGATAAACTGCTTCACTCAAAAGGATTAAAACTCTCAGCAGGCTTCGGTGTGCGCATGCCAGGGAATTATATCCCCATGTATGGGGCTTTCTCCGAGAAGAAACAAGCGGAGCTTTTTTCTAAAGAAAAAGAAAAAATAGAGCAGATCGCTGAAATGATCGAAGAAAACAAGAGCGTCAATATCAAAGGATGTTTTTTCCCTGCTGATTGGATATTCTCAGGCCTGATTCACAAATTGGGTTCACAAAAGATGCTTGGACTGGATAAGGATTTTTGGGTTAATGAAAAATGCAATGGATGCGGGATATGTGCAAAGGTCTGTCCGGTGAACAATATTAAAATGAATGAAGAAAAACCCATATGGCAGCATCACTGTCAGCAATGCCTGGCCTGTTTGCACTGGTGCCCCCAGGAGGCCATTGAATTCGGAAAACATACGCCGGGACGAAAGAGGTACCGTCATCCGGAGGTCTATATGGAAGATATGATCATGCAGGGTCATTCGGAGCCTATCAAGTCTTGATTTGTCCAGCCTTTATCACTCTTGTGAAGCGACATCCCGTCCTGGAAATGTAGGGATATCGCAGTCATTTTTACTGGCCCGCCTTGGATTCAAAGACCCCGATCATTCGAATAGAGATTTAAAAATCATTGAGTAGATGGAATATCCAATATGACCTCTGCCATGGATGCCTGCAAAGCAATAGAAAAGATGATTTGTCGGAAAAAACAGAAATGATAAGTTTATTGCTGTTATCTTAAAAACAGACACAAAAGCAGGAAAGCTCTTTAAGAATATAGAGAAATTATCCTAAGACATTTAAGGGATTTTTTGGCTCTCGAGGGAGGGTTTTTTCAAAAGAATATGCTAAAATAGAAAAGAGCTCAAGAGAGGAGGGGAAACATCTTTGATAGAACCGAAGCTTATCATATACGACTGTGATGGGGTGCTTTTTGATTCCAAAAAGGCCAACGAGGCATTCTATAATCACATCCTCAGACATTTTGATATGCCGCAGTTACGGAAGGATCAATTGGAATTTGTGCATGTATCTACAGCCAAAGGCGCGATCGACTACCTTTTTCAATCTTCACCCTTAAAAGACGAGGCAAGGGCCTTTTTGAAGATTGTGGATAATACGCCATTTATCCCCCTTCTGCAACTGGAGTCACATGTCCGGGATATCCTTGAATATCTGCGTCCTGATTATTACACAGCGATTGCGACCAATCGGGGGTATAGCATGCCATTGATCATGAAAGCATATGGACTCGAATTGCTGTTTGACATGGTGGTAACGACCTTGGATGTTGCAAATCCCAAACCCCATCCCGAGTGCCTTTTCAAAATCCTGGATCGTTTTGAGACAAAACCGGAAGAATCCTTGTATGTAGGGGATTCGGATATTGACCGTCTTGTGTCAGAGGCTGCAGGCATCCCCTTTGCATCTTATAAAAACAAGAATCTGAAGGCATCATATTATTTCGTTGATCATATGGATTTATTGAAGATTCTGCCATCCAAAAACAAGGAGGTGGTCAAATAAACAGTCAAAAAGGTTAATTGTATTTTTTATAATACCCAAATGTTTTCAGATCCATTCTCATCGTTGCTGCACTATCCATTCTCCCTCTTATGGAAGGCCCTCTTCAAATAAGCCCTCATCCCAATGAGCAATCGCATTTGTCCGTTATGATTCGAAGGAAAACCTCAGATCAAGATAAGCCCATGCCAAAAGCCGATGAATTATTTGATAATGTTCAGGTTTGAATGGGGATTCAAGATTGACTGATTTATAAAGCCTTACGATTTGCGTAAGGTTAAAAAATAGGCTTTGCAGGTATTTGTCATTGCGAGGGCACAGCCCGAAGCGATCTTTTATTTCATAAGGGAGAGATTGCCGCGTCGTCCTTCGGCTCCTCGCGATGAAAAGACTGTAAAGAACACACTTTAAGGGTGCAAAGCAA
Organism: bacterium; assembly: GCA_049472295.1. Classification (GTDB taxonomy): domain Bacteria; phylum SZUA-182; class SZUA-182; order DTGQ01; family JAFGSM01; genus JBLIRM01. The sequence goes on from JBLIRM010000033.1 coordinate 12,120, forward strand.
GCCATTTGTTTTACGGGAGGTCATTGACTCACAATCGAAAAGACATTTTTCATGGATTTGGAACAATATGTGCATATAATGTTAATCATATAAAAATCAGGATTTTTTAAAAGGGGCAATTGATTATGCCATATAGAGAAAGGTTCCGAAGCGTCTTCCAGGGCGTAGTGGACATCATATCCCTGACGGATACGGATTATAATATCTTGATGGTGAATACAGCTTATGAAAGATTGATTCAAAGACCTGCTAAGGAATGTATTGGCCAAAAATGCTATTCGGTTCTGCGTGGCAGAGAAAAACCCTGCAATGACTGTCCGATCATTCATAATTGCGAAGCATATAGGGATGAAAGCGAACTGCTGGTACCAATCGGTGACGAAAAGGTTTCGATCAGAAGGCATCCAGTATATGACAATACTGGGAAGGTTATCGGAATATTCGAGATCGGGAGAATAATCACAAAGGAATTAATGATGCAGCAGGAACTTCAGCATCAAGGAAGGCTGAAGATCATGGGAGAACTTGCCACCTCTATTGTGCATGAGATCAAAAATCCTCTTGTGGGTATCGGTCTTATGGCGGCATCAATTATGGAACGTATGCAGCAAAGGAAAACAAAGGATGAGATCTATGAAGATGTGGAAGGTATTCTTTATGAGGTCAAAAGGTTGGAGAAACTACTGGAAACTTTGCTGGATTTTGGTAAACCCCAAATCTTTTTGACCCAAAAGGCTGATATTCATTCTATCATCAATACCACATTAAAATTAATGGAGAAGAAATGTAACGCCGCAGGGATAAGCATTAAAAGGATATTCAATCTGAAAACCCCCAAGATTCAGGTCGATTTCTCCAAGATGCAGCAGGTTTTTTTGAATATCCTTTTGAATGCAGTGGATGCCATGCCCGAAGGTGGTGAGATCCTTATTAAAACGGATATCTCAAAGAGGGCAGGGGCAGATGAGGGGGAAAAGGATTTCATCCAAATAGTGATTAAAGACAATGGGATAGGTATCAAGAAGGAATATCTGCCTTATATATTTGATCCCTTTTATTCGAAATCATCAGGAAGGACCGGCTTGGGGCTCTCAATTGTCTCAAGGATCATAGAACTCCATAATGGATTAATAACCCTCAAGAGCGAAGAGGGGCAGGGAACAATCGTGGAGATATATCTCCCGGTTGATTGATATATAATTTTCATTACTTTAAAATATTTATTATGTCATATCGAATCTTAATTGTTGATGATGATCATTTGATTTCCAGGGGGATATGTCGTTTTCTGGAGTCCGAGGATTTCTTCTGTTTGCCGGTTTATAGTGGTGAAGATGCGCTAAGGCTTTTAAAGACAGAAGATTTTGATCTGGTATTACTCGACATCTCCCTGCCCGGAATGGATGGTTTTCAAACAATGAAAATCATCAAAAGGGAGTATCCCGAGATTCAGATTTTTATCCTCACGGCTTCTAAAAATATCCATGATGCCATAAAGGCGATTAAACTCGGGGCAGATGACTATATAATCAAATCAACCGAGATCGAGGAATTAAAGACAGCCATAAGAAAGGCAATCAAGACATACAATCTTGTTTCAGAGAATATCCTTCTCAAAAAGCAATTAGAGAAGAGGTTTGGCCCGGATAAACTGACTGCTATCGAAAGTCCCAAGATGAGGCAGGTTGATCAATTGATCAGGAAAGTCGCCAGACTGGAAAACACGACGGTCCTGATCATGGGGGAAAGCGGTACCGGTAAGGAAGTGGTGGCACGAGCAATCCATAATCTAAGTCCCAGGTCGAATAAACCCTTTATCGATATAAACTGTTCCGCACTTCCAAGCACACTCATGGAAAGTGAATTGTTCGGATATGAAAAGGGGGCATTTACGGATGCAAAGAACCAGAAGAAGGGTCTTCTCGAACTTACGGAGAGAGGGACATTGTTTTTGGATGAAATCTCGACCCTGGATCTCTCGATTCAGTCCAAATTGCTCAGATTTTTAGAGCAGAGAACTTTCAGGAGAATCGGGGGCACTGTGGATCATAGGGTGGATCTGAGAGTGATAGCGGCAACGAACCGTGATTTAAAGAAAAAGATCATTGAGAATGAATTCAGAGAGGATCTGTTTTATCGACTCAATGTTTTTCCCATCTTAGTGCCGCCATTGCGGGAGAGAAAGGAGGATATACTTCCTCTGGCCAATTTTTTTATTGAAAGATTCAATCATGAATTCAATAAGAAAATCAAAGGTCTTCATCCGGAGTCTTTGCAGCCTTTTCTGCAGTATATCTATCCCGGAAATGTCAGGGAGCTTAAAAATATCATTGAGAGGGCAATGATCATGGAAGAAACGGATATGATTACCCTTGCATCCCTTCATTTTCCAAAGGGTAAAACTTTCTTCCCTGAACCTATCAGTAGTGATTTATTCAATGATGTTGAAAAACAGGATAAAGAAAGTCGATTTAAGACCCTGCAGGAAATCGAGAAGGACTACATCAATGACGCTCTAAGCAGGGCTGGCGGAAACAAAAAACTGGCTGCCAAGTTACTCGGTATTGGCAGATCTACACTTTTCAGGAAGATTGCCGCTTTTGATCAAAATCAGGATCAAACCAAATGAAGTTTGATACCCCGCAGCTTACTGCAAGGTAATTCATTACCAAAAAAAAATATCACTCCCTTAAAATTTGATGGCCTCGTAAAAAATCCAAAAAATGTCATTGCTGTTAGCCGAAGCCCCGAGCAATGACTAAATAAATGACTTTTACGAGTTAATCAAATTTCAAATCGTAAAAAATCTAATCAATCTGCGCCTATAAAAAGACAATCATATCTCTAAAGTGATGACAAAATGATGGGTGGTGATTATTATAAGATTTCAAAGAGTTGACTATTTTAATTCGTAATTTAATGTTTATTCAAAGACAATAAGGTATTAAATCGATAAAGATCTTTTGAAATCTTATTGAAGTGAGGTTAAAAAGCATGTCTTGTAAGGCCTTGATTAAAAATGTTTTATTTTTATCAGTGATTTGTCTCGCCCTTTTATTGGTTTCCTCCAACCTATGTTATGCCCAATATGGTTATATGGGATATAGTGGTCTGGGCAGCATGTATGGTCTGGGCGGCCTTGGAGGAAGTATGTACGGCCTGGGCGGTTATGGCAGCATGTACGGCCTGGGTAGTGGTTACGGCCTTGGCAGTAGTATGTATGGCCTTAGCGGTTTAGGACTCGGCAGCATGTACGGTCTGGGCGGCCTTGGAGGAAGTATGTACGGTCTGGGCGGTTATGGCAGCATGTACGGTCTGGGCGGCTCTGGCGGTTATGGATATGGAACCACTTCCTTGTATGGCATGGCCGGTTTAGGTAGCATGTATGGTCTTGGTGGCCTTGGAGGAAGTATGTATGGTCTGGGCGGTTATGGGAGTATGTATGGCCTGAGTGGACTTGGTGGAAGTATGTATGGTCTTGGTGGCCTAGGCAGCATGTATGGTCTTGGTGGCCTTGGAGGAAGTATGTATGGTCTGGGCGGCCTTGGCAGCATGTTCGGCCTGGGTGGCCTTGGTGGAAGTATGTACGGTCTGGGCGGTCTGGGCAGCATGTATGGTCTTGGTGGCCTTGGAGGAAGTATGTACGGTCTGGGCGGTCTGGGCAGCATGTATGGTCTGAGCGGCCTTGGCGGTATCATGTCCCCATTGATGATGGGTATGGGTGGCCTTGGCTTGGGCCTTAGTGGGCTCGGTATGGGGCTCTCTGGCCTTACTGCGGGACTCACTGGTCTCGTGATCTAAGAGGCTCATCTATTTTATTCGTCTAAAAAAAATTACATTAAAAGATCGTATCAAAGAAAGCCCGCATTCTATATGCGGGTTTTCTTTTTCCTTGATATAACCATCGGGATCTTCTGTCACTTCAAATGTCACAATAGACACGTCTGTACGAGTGGGTGAGAAGATTATTCGATTATAAGCTTCTTTCAGAGATGGTCTTAATCGCGAGTCATAAGAATTTGCTTTATCTGGATAAAGGCATTGACAGAATTTTTATTTTTGTCAAAGCAGATTTCCGGAGAAGATTTAGCATAAGATGAAAAAGGAGAATATTTTAAGGCCATGGGCTTGATGCGGCCAAAGGCCGGGCACTTTATTACATTCTGACTCCTGATTTTGGCTATAGGCTGCTGTATAAATTATATCATGATTTTTATGATTATTTTCTCATAAATTTTGAACTATATCCCTAAAAAATATTTAATTATATTTCCTTAAACCGCATAATTATTCTCAACTCGTTGTATTATTGGAATTTCCCAATATTTCACCTCTTGTATATTTTACCATTGGATTGGCACAGGATTTGCTCTAATTTTTATAGACATCGGTTTTTTAGAATTTTTGTAATAGTTCACCACCCTTTACAGAAAATAGTAGCTGAAGCTGTCCTGCTCTGATTTGATCTTCCTCTTGCTCTTTGACATATCTCTTTATAACGTCACTGTTTATCCATGCAGTGCTTACAAAATATCCTCGTGCTCAAATGTGTATTCACAAATATTTTTTCATAACTCCGGAGATTCTTTGATCAAATAATCAGAGGTATTCCCTTTCAATATCTTCATTACATAGGTTGGTGGTTCAGCTATTAATTAATGTTTTGAATTCTTATATTTTCATCATAAAAAAAGAGAGTGTTCATGTTAAACCTCGCTTTGCATATTTCAGGATTTTTTTTGAACTTATACCCTGTTGTAAAGGAGAATCATGCAAATTGCTGAAAAAAATTACAAAAATTTCGCTCAATTGACCGCATCACTCACTTTAGTAACGAAGTGGCTTGCCTTTAAGCTAATACTCTGTATCGGTCTTGTACTCGTCATCTGGCTTATACTATTTTTGCATTTTAAGAATTGTTCGGACAGGAATATGATGATAGACCAGATGAAGGAAGAGGCATATCGGCTGAGTGATATTATAAAAAGGGGTACCCGTTATGACATGTTGCACGCAAGGAGTGATGATTTACAAAAGACCATAGAGGACATCGGCAAACAGGAGGATGTGAGAAGGGTAAGGATCATAGAGGAATGGAGAATCAAGAGATCCTCCTATAAGAAAGAGATAGGTGTGGCGGTGAACAAAGTGGACAGAGAGGGTGGAACCTGTTGTGAGTGCCATCTAATAGAGGGTAAAAAACCCGTTTTTGAAAGCTTTTACCGATTCTTCATGAGCGAGGAGGGGGAACCCGTATTGGGCTTTGTGAATCCCATTTATAATGAAAAGGATTGCCAACCCTGCCATGGCACTGAGAAGGAAATCCTGGGTGTCTTGGACGTTATCCTATCCATGGAGAAGGTCCATAAAAAGGTGATGGTCAATCAAAAATATTCTCTTATCTTTATTCTCAGCTCATTTTTAATCGTAGCTTTCACCATCGCAATATTCATCATGAGATTTGTCAATAAACCGATAAAACAGCTCAGCAATGGTATGCTAAGGTTCACCCAGGGGGAACTTGACTACAATATACCTAATCCCACTAAAGACGAGATCGGTGAATTGGCCAGATCCTTTAACAGGATGACTGTTGACCTGAGAACCTATGAGGGACAACTCATACACGCAAAGGAATACATGGATGATATCATAAAAAGCTTGACAGACACCCTGATCGTGGTGAATCCGGATGGAATAATTAAAATGGTCAATCAGGCTACCTTAGATCTCTTGAAATATGAAAGCGAAGAGGAACTGCTTGGTCAGCCTATGGAGAAGATCTTTGCAAAGTATGCTTCATTCTTTGGAGGATCAAATCCTGATAAACGTATACCAAAGACCTTGATAAAAAATCATGATACTGTTTATCGGACAAAACAGGGGATCGAAATACCAATTAACCTTTCTGCCTCTACCATGAGGGATAGAGAGGGGAATACCCTTGCCATTATCTGTGTTGCACGGGTCGATAAACAGGAATACACCTCCCATATGGTAACGGATATTATTAATACATCCATTGCCCATATGGAGGACGTTCTTGTCAAAGATGGAATTAAGATACAGACCTCATATGAACCTGGCCTGCCAAAAATCAAGGCCAAAGCCGGACACCTGGAACAGGTTTTCATCAACCTGATCATCAATGCGCAGGATGCGCTCAACAAAAAGTATCCACAGCCGGACAAAAACAAGATGATCAAAATAGACGTAAAAGCCATTGAAAAAGAGGGTTCAGCCTATATTAGGATACTATTTTCGGATAATGGCGTCGGGATAGATAAAAAGCATCTGAACAATATTTTTGATCCATTTTTCACAACAAAGAGGATAGGCAACGGGACCGGACTCGGACTCAGTATTAGCTCCTGGATAGTCACTGACCATAAGGGAAAGATCGAAGTAATCAACCCAAAAGGGTGTCAGACCACATTTATAATCGACCTGCCGGCGGAGATGAGTATGATTCAAACTGGACAGAAAGTATCCGTTATATAAATTACCACCAACAATTCAACACTTAGCATCGTTAAGCTCCTACAAGGGAAATCTCCTTTAACCTTGTCGGTTTAAGTCGGTTAAAGCGGAGCTTCTTCTCCTTTTCATCTTCTGCTAAACACCCATGATCTATCGATCACAACGAAGGATGAAAGTTTTTAAAAACAAATAATTAGTCGAAAACTTTCATATAAATCCTCTTTAAATATTTGTTTTGACAAAAGTTTAAGATCCTGTCTATACTATTAGCCAGATAAAGCAAGTTCAATCAATCAGGCAAAGCGGGAGACAATCTGATGCGCTTTCGTGCTACAAAGCTTGTTGATAACGCTTTGAACGGTTTTCAGCATGCGATCCTGGCTTCGGGAAGCTTACTCTTTCCAGTTACTCTCATGGCTGCAATCGGGGCATCTGCTTCAGAGACGGGTATGGTTGTGAGTATGACAGCGCTGGTGCTGGGCGTTGCCTCTATGCTGCAATTTACACATTTGGGAACGGGTCATTTGACCGCGATGCATGCGAATCCCATCTACCTGGCTCTGCTCATCTCCCTGGGCCGGGTCGGCGGATGGCCGTTGATTTGCGGCATGACCGTTTTCTGTGGGGCGGTGAAGATTGGCTTCAGCACCATTCTCCCTCGAATCCGAAACCTGTTTCCTCCGCAGGTATGCGGCATTGTGATCTTCCTGAATGGTCTCGGATTGGCTGATATCGCCATATCCTGCTGCCTGGGCCTTCGTCACGGGGCTTCGTGGGTAGGGCTCCCCAATATCGCCATCGCCTCCACGATCTTCATCCTCCTTGCCGTGCTTTCCATACAGACAAGATTCGAGATCCTTCGACAGTACAGTCTCGCCATTGCTATTGTACTGGGCTACGCAATCTGTGCGCTAACAGGGCAACTGCCGCTTCCGTCCGGGTACGCCTCAGCCCCCCTTCTTGCCATGCCCTCCTTCTCCCTTCCGAGACTTTCCTTCGCATGGGGCGCCGCGCTTCCGCTTCTGCTGATTACCATGGCCAGCACAGCGGATCTCATGGGGGTCCTGGTTACTTACCAGAAAGCTGAGCAGGGCGATAAATTTACAGAGCCTGACATGAAGTCCATCAGCCGCGGCCTTCGTGTGACTGGAGGGGCTTCGCTGGTGGCTGGGATGTTGGGGGGGATGACCACGTCGACTGGCACCTCCAACGCCAGCTACTGCCTCGCCATTAAAAAAGTCCCGTCGAAGTCTACGCCGTTTCTTGCATTCTTCCTCCTGATCCTGGCGTTTATGCCGAAAGCCATCGGTTTGCTGACCGCCATGCCCGAGCCCGTTTCGGGCGCACTGCTTCTGTTCATGGGCAGCTTCATGATTTGCACGGGCATCAGCATGATGGCCGCGTACCTTATGAGTACGGAAAAGATTCTCGTGGTCGGGCTGTCAATCATCGGCGCTTCCGGCATTCCGCGTTTGGCCCTTGTCCGGGAGGCCTCCAGCATCTCGACCCAGACACTGTTCGGCTCATCCGTGGCTGCGGGAAGCCTGTTGGCCATCATGCTGACGCTGGTGGTCAATCTGACATGCCCCTCCAAACGGAGCCTGCGCTGTTCTAGTGGATTGGCGTCTCTGCCCCGGCTCATGGACTTCTTTGAACGGTGCTCTCGGCGTTGGAGTTTAAACAAGACCATCTATTACAGGTCCCGGCAGGTGGTGGGCGAACTCGGAGAGCTCATTTCACGTCAGCTCCAGCCGGAGACAGCATGCGTGTGGTCTCTGGCAAGGACGGACAGGGAACTGGTCCTTTCGCTGAGAGTCCAACAGGGCCATATCCGTCTTCCTGAAGAGCAGCCCGCGCAGGACCTGGAACATGTGGCGGATGACATCGAGCATCTTGATCGGCTCTGCGCCCGCCTGATCAGAGGCAACTGCGACTCACTTTGCATCATGGATACGGACCGCTTCTCAGATACCATTGAATTACGATGGTCCATGCAGCCGCCGCAGTTATAAAACAGAACCTGATCTGCTACATCTGTAATACTTTCACAACAAGGGGGATACCCTGTAGGTGTTTGATTGCATTTTTATCTAAAAAAGAAAGATTAGGTCATTGATTTACAATTTGATTTATTTTAACAAAATGTTATAATTTTATAAGTTAAGTATTGTTTATTCATTCAAGATCTTATCATCAAGAATGGCCTGGGGCTTTTTATTTTGATGTTTAGCAGCAGTGCCATTTTCATCAATGCTTTTACCCTTAAGTTCCAACGTTTTACTCACACCTTTTTGTTTAATCCATCAAGTTTTGCCTTTTAATTTTTTGTGAATTTTTTGAATCTTTCATTTAGATTCAAATAGCTCAATTTTATTAAAGGTTGATCTTGATCATCCATGAGACATTTCTTCCTTTGTGCCGAGATAGAACCCTTTTTTTATCTTTAAAATGAGGAGGGACTGGAGATGTCCGCAATCGTTAAAAGACATACGTGTTTATGGTCTGCCCTTTTGGCATGTCTTCTTGGAATATTGCTGATAGGTATTATTTCTGTTCAAACCATTTCAAATGCCCAGCAAACGGATATGGATGGCGACGGATGGATCTTCAGTCAGGATTGCAATGATGATGATCCGAATATATATCCCGGTGCCCCGGAGATAACCTGTGATGGCATAGACCAGGACTGCGATGGTCTGGATTCCCCTTGTTTTGAGGCATTTATCCTCGGAGAGAATCATCTGTTACGCACCTGCTGGAGTAAGACCTTCGGAGATATCGATGTGAGGATGCAGTTCGGTGCATCCCCGGGTATCACAGATCTTTCGGGTGTAAACATGATGGGTGGTGAGCCGGATCAAGACCTTGAGATCGTGACAGGGAGCGATGAACTGGGGCCTTATGGGTACCTTCTGATGGGTGCCTGGCGGGCTTATGATTCGCAGGGCAATCTTGAGTGGCTGACTGGAACCCGGAGCGATGAGGCGAGGTCATCGGTTGCCATTATTGATCTCAATGACGACGACGAGCCGGAGATCGCAGGAGGCACCACATCAGGTGAAACCGTGGAGGTCATGGACAGGTTTGGAAAATTTATCTGGACCATGCCGAATCCACCGGGAAATGGGGATGCTATGTACCATTCTTCACCTGCTATCGCTGAATTGATTCCGGATATCCCAGGCATGGAACTCTGTATCGGCAACAGACATCTAAATAAGGTCGTATGTCTTGACGGAGATAATATTGACGGGATTGATGACGGCATTACTTATGGCGGTCTGTGTTCATTTCCCCCCTGCCCGGGGATCGAGGGTATTGATTGGGATGTGATTTGGGTCTTTCAAACAGAGGGATCCGTGGTTGCCACACCTGCTGTCGGGGATGTGGATGGTGACGGATCCCCTGAGGTGGTTATCGGTGCAGGATACCACGAC
>JBLIRM010000034.1:0-21281 GCA_049472295.1 bacterium
CGGTAAACTTTTTTCCCGTGGCTAGTAAAGATTGCATACAAACAAATCCACTCTGAGGGTCAAAGTCGGCGTATTGGATCAAATCTTCATCAGGGGTAAAATTATAACCCGATGATTCAAGTTGTGGATAAATGGGATGCCCCTCTTCCAGATGAAAAGCGGCTTCGACCTCGGCTGAATCCTCGCCTGATCGGATAAATTCTGAAAAAGCACGACCTCCCAGGACAAGGTTCAGGGCATTGATAAGGATGGTTTTTCCAGCGCCTGTCTCACCGGTAAGGATATTAAGATTTGCATCAAAACTGATGGAGAGACTGTCGATAAGGGCAAAATTTCTGATACGGAGATCTTTGAGCACAAATTTTATCCCCTTTCACCCCATTTAAGCTTGGTTCTCAAGACATGATAATAATCCGTTCCCTCCGGCTGTACAAGCCTGATGGTATGTTTCGCCTTTTGAACCTCCACCCAATCCCCGGGTTTCAACTCTGTCAACGCCTGTCCATCCGCTGAAAGGAAGCAATCCCTTCCGTTTCCGATACCTTTTTCCTGGACCACAACCGTGATCTTTTCTTTATCCGAGATCACAATCGGCCGATTTGTAAGGATGTGAGGACATATGGGTGTGATAAGAATCGCATGAAGCTTGGGATGAATAATGGGCCCCCCTGCGGATAGGGAATAGGCCGTCGATCCCGTGGGTGTGGAGATGATCAAACCGTCTGAAAGGAAGGTATTGATCCAGATCCCGGCGACAGAAGTGGCAAGGTTTATGAGCCGGCTTTGAGGGCCATTATTGATAACAATGTCATTGAGGGCGAAAGAGGATTCCTTGATTCTATTATCCCTGTGCCTGATGTTTACATGGAGCAACATGCGATCATCCAATGCATATCTTCCATTTATGACCGCTTCCAGGGTCGGAAAGATCTCATCCACCTTTACATCGGTTAGAAAACCTAAGCTGCCAAGATTCACACCCAATATGGGGATATTTGCCTTTTCAACGCGCCGGGCCACCCTGAGGAGAGTACCGTCGCCACCCAATACCAGAATCATATCGGTCAGTTCAGCTAGTTTATCTATATGACAACTGGAGAAATGAAATCCGGAATCACTGTCCAATATCTTGGATGTGTCCAGATCCATCACGATAGAGAACGCCCTCTGTGACAGCCATTCTGTAATCCCGGTCAGGACAGGTCTCGCCCTGTCCCTATCAGGAATGGACACAATGCCGATCCTTTTCAGATGCAAGTTCATTGACTTCTCCCCATCGGTAAGATAAGAATGGGTTCATGTGTTTTAGGGATAGGCAGCAAATCCATAAGCTTCTGATCTTCAAAGGCACCGACAATACCCACCTTCAGGTTGAGCGACTCCGCCTGGAGAAAACAATTCTGTGCCACATGACCCGCCTCTATATGAGCATAGCGTATTCCCCGTTCTCCATATTTCCCGGTGATCCTTGAATATAAGGCTGTGATGAGGATCATTCCCGGAGCTTCCGCCATCCAGTACTGATGAAGGGATGCTTCTGCCACCTCTTTTGCATGATTCTTATCAGAAATCTGTTCCAGGGCATGTTTGGTCGGAACATAATGAAAAATTCCGGCAGGTATTGAATCAGAAAGGCCTTTGTTCAAAATAAGATACAACTCAATGGGATATAATGCACCTGCCGAAGGGGCTCCCCTTTTTTTGATCTTCCCATCCGAAGTTATTCCCTGAGCAGCCCACAGTATTTGTCCCCATTCTTCTAAGGTCAGAGCTTGATCGGAAAAATTGCGTCTGGTTCGTCTGGCATTGATCGCCTCTTCGACTGTTATGGTTCCCTTCAGGATAGGGGAGGGAAGTTGAATCATAGGACTGTTCTCTTCAGAATTTCCTCTGCCCATGGCTATGACCATTAGATTCCGGGGTAAAAAGACCAGCATCCCCAGAATGATACCAAAATAGAAAATTCTCTTAGACAGGATAATCATAGGCCTAAAAATACAATATTATTATATACAAAAAAAATCTGCTTCGGCCTTCTCATATTGAACGTAGGATAAAGGATCCTAAAAGGCAATAAATAAGGCCTCCTGTTTACGGGTGGTCATTTAACCTTAGTTTACGTCCAAAGCCCTTGTTTTGTCAAGATTCAGGGAATTTGGAGCTGCGGAGGCGATCCTTGATCCGAAGATAATACCTCTTCCTTGTTTCATGAAAAAATTCCATGGCCAAAGGAGTTCGGTAATCGGGATAGGTCCAATCCAAAGGCTGCCAACCTTTATCTTTTGAATACATCAGTGTGACTTCAGCATAAATGCCACTGGATAAATAGATCCGATGGGCCCGATTTTTGGTTGTGGCCAGTATGATATTGGATAGCGATAGGATCCCTGGGTCCATGTTGACCAAACGACATATCCCTCCGCTGTTTGGGCTTCCCATTTCAATCTCCATACGGTTTGTAATGCCTTTAATTGCGGATAAATCTTCAGGCTCAACAGGATTGACAAAACTCAGGAAACACCTTTTTAAATCAGGACCCATTTCCCTAGCATAATAATCCGTATGATCAAAGACATGCATCGGACTCTCGAGATCTATGGGACCAAAACGATCTTCCAGTTTCTTCTTCAGATCTTCCGGTGCCATATGTGGAGAGATGATCAGCCCCATAAAGAGATTCACAGGGTCCGGCCTTTTCAGGCGTTTTTGACAATATTCTGTCAATAAAGATTCCTTGGACTTGTCGAATGCCTTTGTCATATATTTTAAACTGGCTATTCACCCAAAATTTGCAGAAAGATATCTCGCTGTCGGGGTCTGTTGTCAAAATCGATCAGGACGATCTGCTGCCATGTTCCTAGCTGAAGCCTGCGAGAACAAAAAGGGATGCACAGAGACGGACCCAGAAGGGCGGAGCGGACATGGGCAAAACCGTTTCCGTCACCCCAGCGTGCATCATGATGATAATGAATAGATTGAGGTGCCAAACGATCAATGGCTTCCACAAGGTCCTGTAAAACGCCCGACTCATATTCAATGGTGGTCACCCCGGCGGTCGAACCCGGAACAAAAATGATGACCACCCCGTCTCTGACGCCCGATTCCTCGACTTCTTGTCTCACATGTGGGGTGATATCCAATATGTCCGTCATCCCTTTTGTTTTAAAAGTCAAATCCCTTTTAAAAATAATCATCTTATACCCCGTTTCTGGAATATTCTCTTGCAATCAGACCGAGCAAAAATGCCCAAAACTCAGTTTACAAAATTTTTTGCAAACAAACAATAATTGTGATAGCCCCCTTTAAACACCCCACAACCAAACCAATATCCGAATAATATAGCGGTCATCAAAAAAAATCATTAATCTTACTCATAAGACAAAGGGATCTCATTTTGCAGTTTGCACAACATCTCGATCTGGCTAAACAATAAAGAAGTATCCCAGACAAAACAAACAAAACCAGTATCAAAAAAAGGTGGAGGTCCCATTGAAAAATCAAAGAGATGAAAATTAATACCGGTGGTATGACAGCATAGGAGATCAAATATAAAATAGGCCATTTCTGCCCGGAAAATCCTTCCGAATCCCCTTTCGAACAAATAAATGGGATTAAAATGCCCCAGCCCAAAGGACATCTGTGGCCATAATATTTACAGCGTCGGCAGAGTTTGATTCGGATCAAAAACAGATAATTCACCATGATCCATATAACCCAAAAGATTGCCAGCCAGCCGGAACCCAGCCATTGTATATGAGATATTCCGAGGAAGCCTATCCCTATGATCAGGATAAAAAGCCCGTTCAAATACAGATATGGAGGGATAAATTTCCTTTTCATTTTTCTTTATTTATGTGCTAATATATTTATCGAAAGGGCTCGATTGTTGCACCTCGAATTAAGGCAGTCATCATCTAACCACTTTCTTCCCGGCATGTTATTGTAAGTCATAATCCTTCAAAAAGATAGATTGAACCAGAATGCTCATTTTTCTTATCATAATACCGACGAAATATTTCATGGCAGCGACATTTGAACGCTTCCTGCAAATTCTCTAACCGGAACACATAAACCCTTAGCAAAGGGTATTCCCATTACATCATATGATCAGACCCTTGACGGATCAATACCAGGTAATCAATTTTTACTAGTAATTATCATATTCCCAGCCCGTCTTAATGAGCAGACATATTTAAGGTGCTATATAGGGAGGCTTTTCTGAATTTTCTTGGCGAAGCGGAGCGTATGGAATTGCAAATGTTTGAGCGAAGCGAGTAACCTTATTCTGTCAGGCGGAGCGAAGCGGAGCTACTATGTAGCTTCTCCTGCAATCTAAAATGAATGCATACTATATTTTAGAGCGGAGCAAGCCTTAGAAAATTAAAAAAGCCTTCCCGTCTAGCGGAGTAAATGTGTCTGATCACATCCTTATACCAGGGGAGTAAATATGTTTCTCACAACCTTTTTTCTGCAAAAAATGACCAAATCCAAAAATTATGGGAGGATGACATGTTGGCTGAGTTTAGCGTTATCCCTTTAGGCAAAGATGAAAGTGTAGGCAAATTTGTGGCCATTGCAGTGGAAATTATCCACCAGAGCGGTTGTAATTATCGGATTAATCCTATGGGAACCGTTATTGAGGGAGATTGGGATGAGATTATGGATCTGATTAAAAAATGCCATGATGCAGTCCGAAAGGAAGCAGGCCGTGTCATTACGAGCATCACCATTGATGACCGCGCTGCTAAGGGATCAAGGATAGAGCAAAAGATCAGATCCGTGGAAAAGGATATTGGTCATGGATTAAGGCAATAGATTGGATAACTTTTCTTTGCAATCGGTGAGGAATATGTTATAATTGTTATAAATGGATTCGTGTGTCTAAAGCAATACTTAAACCTTTAAAATGTTATTTATTTCGACTAATTATTTTATCTTTAATTGAGATATAATTTTTTAATATAATATTTTATATTTGGGGGTGATATATTATCCAAAAATCTTAATGTACTTGAAACAAAAAAGCATTAAAACATTTAAATCTTACCATTCAGATGACGTATCTTTTGTTGGACAATGAAAATTTTATTGTCTCGTTTAACAAATAATTTGAAAATGGTATCATATGTGAATGGGATGGAGAGGATGATGAATATGAAAAAAGGAGGTTACAAGAGGGTCTGGTTGATGGGCGTAGTGTTAATCCTCCTTTGCCTTATCACCATACAGGCCCAGGCACAAGTATATCCGGGAAATTATGATCCCACATATCTTTTACCAGTAAGCTATTTTTATACAAATCCTTTATTTTATTCAAATTATGGTTATATAAACTCTATTACAGATCCATTTTATAATCTTGGATACGGATTTTTCCCCCCTATCACTGGGAATTTACTTGGTTCTTACAGGGTGAATCCCTTTCTGAGTCCTTATGAAGGCTATCTGTATAATTATTTCGGATATGAGACTTTTCCTTATTTTGGCTCATCGAATACCACAGTGTTTCCATTTAATGCACTGCCTGGAACCCCAATTCCTTACACAAGGTTTAGTTTTCCATCGTACAACTACGGATCTCCGGATTTTTATCTTAGTTGGGTGTTGCTTCAATAGAATTTATGGTTAATTTTTGATATATTTTTTCAAATAAAAACATCAAACAAATTTGGTCATATTACTTGAATTGCTCCTATAGCTTGAAAAATGGAGCTAGATTTAAGGGGGTGTTGCCTAAGGAAAAAGCCAATAAAATAGAAAAGCATTTAAAAAATTTATTCCTATTTTCTGATAAAAAGATTTAGGTTAAAGAGGCAAAAAAGGAGTAACCGATATGTCACAAAAAAAGATCATTAAAACCATCATATTACTCAGTGTTCTTTTGGTCGTCTTGGGTCTTATGGGGAACAGAATTGCAGTTGCCCAGACATGGACCGCATTACCTCCATATAACTTTCTTTGGCCTTTATGGTCACCTGCCTTATCCCCGATTAACGCAGGCACTGGTTTAGCTACACCTCTTGTGAGCAGTCTTCTTCCATCAACAATACTTCCGGCGCAGCCAGGGCTAGCCTGGAACCCCGCTATCAGCTATCCCTACTTTCTCTATAATTCACCAGTGGGGATGCAATACTATGATATCATTTATGGTTTGAATCCATGGCCGCCCTATTATGCTTTGGATACCTTGACAGGTGGCCCGCTGCCCCTGGGTCTGCCTGTTGGATATAATCTGTTGCCTTCAACTGATCCACTTTGGATACAAAGCAATCTGCCCACTGCTAATCTGGCCTATCTTGCTCAATATCCAAGTTATGCGTTGGGTGCTTACAATTTATCGCTGCCTGCGAATTTAACCGGACTGGATCCATGGTTGGCTTCTTTGATCTATCCCACACCGGCATTTACATCACTTCTGACTTCTGCTAATATTCTGGGATACTAATTCATTTAGATCTGTTAAAAATGGCCGGAAGTCAAAAGACTTCCGGCCATTTTTTGTAATAGACTATCAAACTGAAATCAAGTGGCCATCTTTTCTGATTTTACCAATTGATTCTCTTCCTGAACACTTATGGGAAAGGCCATGGTGACTATTGCTCCGCCTTCCGGATGGTTACTGATTAATAATTTTCCATTGTAATCCTTCACAACCTTCTGGACAATGGAAAGCCCCAAACCTACACCCACGGTATTCTTGGTGCTAAAGAATGGATGGGTTGCAAGCTTAAGGGCATTTTCTGAAAAACCTGGGCCTGAGTCTCTTATCGTAATACATAATGATTTGACCTTATTTGCAAAGTAATTGTTCCCTAAATCCTCGTAAGATTCAAAGGCCTCGATCTCCACATTGCATTCGGACCCTCCGACATCAAAAGAATTCTGTGTAATGAGGGTCAAGGCTTTGATGATCTGTGAGTGATCACAGAAAAGCGTCGTTTTGGGATCCAGCATATTATCGACATGGATTTCAAGTGTGGGCCAGTGGAGCCGGGCGGCAAAAACAAAATCATTCAGTATCTGAGATACCTCATACTCCCGTATGTTTGATTCAAACACCTCTGTAAGATAGAACATTTGCTGTATGAGCATTTGAATTCTTTCAAGGCTTTTATCCACACGTTGAAGATATTCCAGATCCTTATCGCTAAAGGCAGACCTTTCTTCCATAAACTTGATATATCCGAGTGCCACTGTGAGAAGATTATTAAAATTATGGGCCACACCCTTGATAAAGATACGATTGCAGTTCAAATTTTCTGATTCAATGAGTGTCTGCTCATACGCCATATTTCTTTTATAAAGTGTATGCAACCGGATCTGTGTATTAACCCTTGCCAGCATTTCTCTGATATTGACCGGTTTCTCCAGATAGTCTACAGCCCCAAGTTTCAATCCCCGAATCTTGTCTTCACTGTCGTTCTTAGCGGTCAAAAAAATGATCGGGATTTGCTTGGTTTGTTCTGTAGTCTGTAACTTTTTGCAGATTTCGAAACCGTTTTTTCCAGGCATCATAACATCCAAAATAATCAGGTCTGGCTTTAGTTTTAAGGCCTTGTCAAAACCATCTAACCCCTCGTTGGCTGTACTCACCTTATATCCCTCTTTCTGAAGGACCTTCAGCATGAATTTTCTGACGGAAAAATCGTCATCCACCACCAGGATATGAGGGACGGATTGGATCCAGTTAAAATCATCAAATTTATCTGAGTGCATTGGGCTCCCTTAGTTTATTTTTCCGGAAATATTATGACTAATATTTTCTATCGGTCAAAAGCCTCAATAAGGTTCGATCATTGATTCATGTGAGGCCCTTGGCTTCCATCCGCAGGTCATTTGTAAGATCAGATTTTACAGGGATCTTTCCATCCAATGAATGATCCTTTAGCCCATTATATCCGATAAATTATAAGTATAACTATATCTATGCTTTATATAATTAATAACTTAAAAAGGAATCATGATTTTGAAATATCATTATTTCAAAAAGTATTATTGTGTGCTCTCAAAATCGCAAACCCAATATTTGAAAGGCTTTACCATTGTGGAGATCCTTATCACCATATCCATCATATTCACCCTTTCGGGTATCGCCATCCCCTCTTACAGAAATTATCTTTACAAGGCGAGGATTGCCAGAACTGTCACAGAAATACGCATATTGGAGAAAGAGATCTGGGCCTATCAGGTGGATATCAACTCTCAAACCTTTGAATTGAACAACGAGGATCTTCCGGTTTCTTTGGATGATATCGGACACGGCAATCTCCGGGATCCCTGGGACAATCACTATGAATATATGAGATTGGTATGGAGTAAAAAGGGCGAAAAGGAAGGGGAAGAGGATAAAAAGGTCAAGGGAAAGACAGACGAGGGGAAAATGCGGAAGGACCGGTTTTTGAAACCCATCAATACGGACTACGACCTTTACAGCATGGGTCAGGATGGAAAAAGCAAACCCAATCTCAATGCCAAGGACAGCCACGATGATATCATCCGGGCCAGCAACGGGGCATATGTAGGATTGGCTTCGGAATTTTAATGAGATCATGAAACATGAAAATTGAGCTAACATTTCTAAAGAGCAAGGTGGCACGGAGGATTTCCATCCTCTTCATCCTAAGTGCCCTGATACCCATCCTCGCCCTTTCATCCATTTCCTTTCACCAAGTCACGGAACATCTTGTGAATCAGAGCAAAAAACACATTCATCGATCGGGAAAAACATTCAGCCTATCCATCTATGAGCGGTTATTGTATATTGAAAACGATCTGATACTTTTCGGCCCTGCATTCGATGCAAGACATGATGCGTCGATATTCAGGCTATCCAAAGATCACCATAAACGTTTGAAGGCCCATTTTAAGGCACTTGCAGTGATCGATCAATCTGGAGCATGTCTGCCATTTTTGGGTGAGATCAGGGATCCTGCTTCATTCACAAAAGATGAGCAGGAATACCTTGATTCCGGCAGATCCATTATATCCACCCAATATGACTCAAATAATCAACTGCATACCTTTATTATGAAATCAATCGATCCGGGTGCCCCCAGAAAAGGGATTCTATATGGAGAAATCAATACCATATATTTATGGGGCCTGGGTGAATATGATACACTGCCCAGCATGATAGAGCTGAGCATCTTTGATGCATCACATAATCTCTTATTTTCCTCGCATCCAATATCCCCATTGTTCTGCGAAAAGCTGGGATTGGAAATGGCCCGTTTTTTTTCCGGCTGGTTTGAGTGGGAATATGAAAAAAAAGCGTATGTGGCAAATTTTCGCTCCCTTTTTTTGCAGCAACATTTTTTTACACCCAAATGGACCATTGTGGTCAGCTCATCAAAAGATGATATCTATGCCCCTTTGGCCTATTTCAAAAAGATATTTCCATTTGTGATACTCTTATCCATACTGGTGGTATTGTTGCTCAGCACCATCCAGATCCGCAGAATCACGCTTCCGCTCGAAAAACTCAAGGAAGGAACGAAGCGTATCGCTATGAGAGATTTCAAATGCAATGTCGTAGTTAAAAGCGGGGATGAATTTGAAGAACTCGGGGCATCCTTTAATCATATGGCCAAAAAACTGGCCCAACAATTCAGTGCACTGACCACTATGGCTGAAATCGATCGATCTATTCTCTCAATCCTGGACACCGACAAGATTGTTGATAGTGCGATCCATCATATGAAAAAGCTTTTCAACGCCGACCTGATGGGCGTATTTCTGTTTGATTTTCAATTTGAGGGCAGATATCTCGCGCGCGCCTATATCGAGACGGCTGATCCATATACCGATAGGATTATCGAAGATATTGAGGTTGATCCGGAGGATGCACAAAACCTTCATGATCATCCTGAAATATCAGTCATCGAGAATGGTGAGAAGATCCCGCAATATCTCTTGCATTTCGAGAAGAGCAAGGTTCAATCCCTTGTCATTCTTCCCATCTATATCCAGAAGAGGTTACACGGGGTCATTGCAATGGGCTCTGTGGATTCGGAAGTATTCGATCAGGAGGAGCTGCTTCAATCACGCCAATTGGCTAATCAGGTGGCTGTGGCCCTATCCAATGC
This sequence comes from bacterium, assembly GCA_049472295.1. Lineage (GTDB taxonomy): Bacteria > SZUA-182 > SZUA-182 > DTGQ01 > JAFGSM01 > JBLIRM01. Next base: position 10,086 of record JBLIRM010000034.1, read on the forward strand.
AAGATTGATTGAAGAACTGGACCAACTCAACTGGGGGACATTGACAGCCCTCGCCCGGACCGTTGATGCCAAATCTCCATGGACTGCTGGTCATTCGGAGAGAGTGACAAAAATGGCATTGAAGATAGGCCGTATTATGGGATTGAGTCCATCTGATCTGGATGAACTGCACCGTGCCGGTCTGCTCCATGACATCGGAAAACTAGGCATCTCAGGACGTATTCTGGATAAACCGGACAAACTGAGTCTTGAAGAATTCACGACCATAAAGCAACACCCTCTGATCGGCGCACGGATACTGGAACCCATTTCAGCTTATAAAACTATCATACCCCTGATTGAACAGCACCACGAACGGTTCGATGGTAAAGGATACCCTTACGGTCTGTCCGGAGAAGACATATGTTTAGGTGCCCGAATACTCGCCGTAGCTGATGTTTATGATGCCCTCATCACAGACAGGCCCTATCGAGCCGGCATGGGGAAAAATATGACCCTTGAAATCATCAAGGAAGGCTCAGGCACGCAGTTCGATCCGGAAGCAGTCAAAGCCCTTTTAATGCTCCTGGATCAGGAAAAAAATAAGCTAAAGACCGATAAGAAAAGGAATCCGCTTCACGATCTTACCATGCGGAAGGGTGCTGAAATCACATTATAAAATTTTATGACTTCAAATATAGAAACAAATTGGAGACAAAATAATGAAAAAAGATCATCTCTTCTTATTATTCATTATTTTATTCATATTTTTCGGTTGTGCCAACCGAAAATCCGTTATCACGGAGGATGGACTGGAAGGGGTCTGGAAAACAAAAGAGCCCAGATACAGTGATTGCTCCTTAGCCTTAACAAAAGATCTGATCATCTTTGCAAGCGGGCACATATTTGAAGTACTCGACGCATTTCTGTTAAAAAGTATTGATGTGAATTATATATTAAAGGTTAAAAAAACATCTAAAAAAAGAAAGGAGGAACTCGATCTCTATACCATTTATTACGAGAGCATGGAAAAACAAAAATTTAAATTTTCTTTCTACTTTGACCCCTCTGATGGAGGTAAAATCATTTTTAAAAATCAGAAACAAATAGAGTGGCAGAAAGAAGGAGAACTCAAGATCAAAATCCCTAAAGATGATCAATGGAAAATGATACATGATGCCTCTATTTTATCATATGAAAATGTCTGGGAGAATTTAAGATGCCTATGAATGAAATCCAAAAAGATCCGGAGCATAAAAAAATGAACAATCGGTCCGAAAGAAGAGAGTTTAATCGTTTTCAGATTGAGTTTTTAATAGAGGTCAGTGCAAAAGATAAGAAGGGAGAAATTTTTCATGAAAATACCGTATTAAAAAATATTTCGGGTGGAGGCGCCAAGTTTACCACATGGAAAATGGATCAGTATTTCCTTGGTCAGGAGCTGAAAATGACCCTCTTTCTCCCCGGAACCGGTGATGTGAATGCACATATGAGTGTAAAAGCACAAGTGATGAGAATTAACCCGATTAAAAACGAATGCAAAGAGAAAAAGAACGGCGAAGGTAATGTGGCCGTTAGATTTGACACCCTGCTGAACTTCGAGAGGGAAGATCTAAAAACATCTGAAAATCAATGATACGTTTGGGAGTGATTCATGCCTTTTCTAAAAAAATCCAAATACATTGACTCCAAAAGTTTCTTTGGAAAAAGCAGGATTGCTTTAGCCTTAATGAGTATCATCCCTTTCCTTCTAATGACATATCTATTCTTTTGTGAAAAGATCTTCATTTCGAATACAACCGTTCTATTATCAGCAACAGCCCTCTTTTCCATACTGATAGGTTTTTCTATCCTCAGAAGGTCCGCGGATCAACTGGTGGATCTATCTAGAATAATCGAAAATACCGTTTCAGGGAAGAAAAGCGAATCCATCAAGATAGAAGCTGATGAAGAATTAAATGATATTGCACAAAATTTCAATTCCATTCTAAAAGAGGTCAAGGAGCAGAGTATCAGGTTGATGACCTATGCCAGAGATCTTACCGAGGCTTATGAACTGCACGAAAAAGAGGTGCAGTTGAGGAACAGGTTGATGAGATATGTCAGAGAAGACCTCGTAGAAAAGCTTGTCAATTCGAAAAATGGCACCTTTTTTGAAAACGAGAGAAAAGAGGTGACCATCCTTTTTGCAGATATCAGATCTTTCACTGAAATTACTGAAAAGATGCCGGCTGAAGAAGTGGTGGCCATGCTGAATCAATTTTTCACTATCATGGTGGAAATAATTTTTAAGAATAACGGGGTGCTGGATAAATTTGTGGGTGACAATCTGATGGCCTTGTTTGGATTCATCCCCTCTAAAAACCCCGCCCCCTTGGATGCCATTCAAGCTGCCATCGAAATGCAAGAGGCCACGGAAGATTTGATGTTGACAAGAAAGAAGGAGCGGAAAGAGACATTTCAGATAGGTATTGGAATCAATACGGGTATTGCCGTTGTCGGCAATGTGGGTTGTGAAAACAGGATTGACTATACCGTTATAGGCGACTGCGTCAATATCGCGTCAAAATTGGAGCAGATGGCAAGGGGAGGAGAAATTATTGTCGGGGAACCCACCTATAGGCAAATCTCCGAACATTTTCAAATACAAAAAAAGGGTGAAATATATGTCAAAAATAAAAACAAACCCCTTAAATTCTTTCATTTATCAAGGCCAGAACGCAGAGTCCTGAACAAGGTTTGATTTTTTTATCAAATCTGAAAACAGCCCCCAATCCTTGAAAAAACTCTCTTGATTTCCTCCTATGATTCCCAAGAACAATTTTGATGATGTTTAGCTATGTTTAAAAAATGCTCATCCGTAATTCATTTCTTGACAAATAATGAGTCATCTTTGTTTTTACAGCCTATCAAAATCATTATTTAATGTAACTGCTCAATATCCTGTGTTAATTGCGAGGAGCCGAAGGCGAAGAAGCAATCCAATTCATTGAGATTGCTCCACTTCCCCCAACGCTTCGCTCGGGGCTTCGGTTCACCGCAATGACGACTTTGGTGATCTGTAAAATTCACAGGATATTGAAGATTTACTATCTAATAATATTTTTAACTTAAAATTTTTACATATTTATATTTATTTGGCACAAAATATGCTTAACACACATTAAGTTCTCCATGAGAATCAGAGATTATATAGCAAATGGAGGGTAAAAAATTGAATGAAGCCTACGTCAAAGAAATAAAGAACCGCTATAATATTTTAATCGTGGATGATGATGCGATGATCAGACAATTCATTGACGATGTCCTGCAGGCGTATCAATATCAAACCCTTCATGCCTGCAGAGGTGAGGAGGCATTTGCCATTTTAGAGAGCAACAAGGTAGATCTCATTATTCTTGACCTGCTTCTGCCTGGCAAGCATGGATTTTACATCTGTGATAAGATCCGGAGAACCGATAAGTGGAAAGACATTCCTATCCTGATGATAACCGCTGTTTATACAAGATCAAAGTATTCAAACGAATCAAAGGAAATCGGAGCCAATGCATTTATGACCAAGCCCTTTGAGGGTAAAACATTGATCAGCCAGGTCGGGAAATTACTCAATATAGACCAAATATAAAACCAATTATTCCATGCTATCATACGTAGTATCAGGGATTAATCAAATATATGGATATAATCCGCTAAGGCTTCCATAATAATTTCCCTGATAGTAATTACTGAACGGATAGCCCCCGAAACTATAGAAAGAACTTCCAAAACCTCTGCTGAAAAAGGGATATGAGCCATAGGACCAACTGGAGTAAGAACTGTATGGAAAACCGCCAAAACTGGAATATGATCCCCCATAAGTGCCTCCGAAGCTTGAATATCCATAACCGCTTCCGTATATACTACCTAAAGAGGAATAGGGAAAACCAAAATTAAGGCCATAAAGCACACCTGTGGGAGAAAAGTAGGTCGAGCCGTATCCTCTGCCGTATTGTATCCCCCCCAAACCTGATCCGTAATATCCCGCAAAGAGGCTTCCAGGGTATTGATACAGATATGGATATGGGTAAGAAGGATAAATGGGTTGATTCTGTTGTGCTGAATAATAAGTTGAATTGACACCAAAAGTATTGGTGTTCTTATTTGTCCATCTGAAAAAATCCTCGCCATCCGAAGATCCATAAAAATTGAAGATGATCTGGTTTCCAGGCATCTCGAAGTTTGAGAGGGCATATCTTATAGCCAAAACATCCCCCTTCTCCATGGTCTGACCATCAAAACCGAGCGGAACATAAATGACATAATAGGTATCTTCATCATCACTTGTGGATATTAAAGCTTTTCCACTCTGGGCGACCTTCCACCACTGGGGGTAATAACCATATTCATTACTGTTAAAATCAGCACTCTCCAGGGGAATATTCTGGGACCAGAGGCCATCATTGATCTGCCATTGAATACCCATAAAAAAATAATCATCGAAATCCTGGCCCAAGGCAAGCATTAAGATCTCTTCATCTATGATATCATTGCCGTCATAGTAGAGGTAAAACATGCCGGATTGTGCATTGACGAAGGAATTCTCGAAAGTGCTGTTGGGATCATCGGAGTCATTGATCAGATGATGGTTATTTTCACCATTGTCAGTGGTTGTCTGTGGAAAAGAGATCAAAGCGGTTCCTCCGTCAAACAGATTGACTGTTTTTTCGTAATACCAGACATTGGGATCAATAGAGGCATATATATTTGTACAAGAAAGAAATATCAAAGAAATGAATGCCAATATGCTGAAGATGATGGCAATTTTGAACTGTTTCATGACGGGCTCCTTTTTAATAATGAATCAGAAGATTTGAAGGGAATAGTGCTAAATCATTAGACGAAAGTGACTTTCAAACGTTATGTATACTATATATTATACTTTCAGTTTAGAAAGATATCAAATAATTTAAATATTTGGCTCGGGCTCTGACATGATATACGATAAGGCTTCTTTAAAGCAGCCAGTCAGTTGATGGATGGTGTCATTCAATCTTTATATTGATATGAATTCATTCCTTTATGATTTTATCCGGGATGAAGTGAGATCATAAAGGGCATCGGAGACCTCACAAAATCAGGGATCAAGATCATCAACAGAGAATATGGATCTGGAACCCGCTGCCTTTTGGATCACATCCTTTCCAAAAAAGGCATAAATCCTGCATCAGTCACAGGCTATGAAAATGAGGTCTTTACTCACCTTGAGGTTGGATTGGCCATCCTTAGAAGGGATGCAGATGCATGATTGGGCATAAAACCGATCGCCAGCCAACTGGGCCTCAAATTTTTGCCCCTTTATAAAGAACGTTATGATCTGGCAATACTTGCGGAGTACCTGACATTGAATCAGGTCCAGGATTTTCTTAAAATCCTCCAGTCAGATGCATTTCGTTCCAATATCAAAGCGGTGCCTGGTTATGATATCAGGGATATGGGGAAGATGATAAATTGATAAAGATCATTTATATCCTGGGATAACTTTTTACAAAAGCTGTGCGGGAGGCATTCTTCTTTTGATTTGCTTATTTTCGGACCTTGATAAAATATGTTATTGATAATAAAATGATAGGGATACCAATGAATATCTTATCCATAATAACATCGAATTCAGGAGGGAACCATGTTTAACCGTCTCGCGAAGGGGTTTATTGTGATCAGCCTTGGTTTTATATTGGGATGCGGAGGATTTATGCAGAGGACCAAGACGTTTTTTCAGAGTCCATTTGGCGAAAGGGAAGTTGCATCTGAGAAGGGTGAAGAAGAACCATCCAAAACTCATTTGGAGACGGGAAAAACGCTTTTCCAAAGGGGCAACATGAAGGGGGCCTTAAAGTCTTTTGAGGCTGCTGTCAGTGCTGAACCGGATTCTCCGGAAGCACATTACTCCCTGGCTCTGACATATTATGAAGTGGGCATGCACTCTAACGCCATCAATGAATACAAAAGGGCGATCCAATTAAAGCCGGATTTTGCAGAGGCCTATTTTAACATGGGTGTTGCATACGATCAATCAGGCCAGACAGAAAACGCAATCCGATCCTATAAACAGTCTATGAGATACGGGATTGATGACGCTGCCCTTCATTACAACATGGGGCTAGGTCTCCTGAAGCTTTCCAGATGGGAAGATGCCAAAAAAGAATTCCTCAGTGCTCTTGAACAGGAGCCCAATTTAGCAGAGGCTTACAATAACCTTGGGTATCTGGATGAGGCCATGAATGACCTGGAAAGTGCGGTAGCCATGTATAAGAAAGCCCTCGCTGTCAAGCCTGATTATAAGATTGCCAGAGAGAATATGGAACGTTTGGTAAAAGCCCCTGTTGCTCCTGTGCGTCCGAAAATATCCAAAAAGGAGATGATGCGTAAACTATTTTTTGAGGTGGACGGAACGTGGGGATTCTCGAGAGATGTGGAAATCGAAACCACAAATGCCACAGTGGAAATATCTGCCTTGTCCAAACGCGGCCTTTTCAGGCTGGGATATATTCTCAATGAAAGGATAGATATATTTCTTAATCTTGGTCTTACAGATTTTGGCTTTGATGAGAGTGTGCCTATTAAAGATGTGGGCTTGGGGATACCTTATATGAACTATAAAAGGGTATTGGGACTTGCCTATGGAGCTGGAGTTGATGCAAAGATCTATTACTGGGATCGAATGAATTTAGGTTTTGATGCAGGGTTGGATCTTCTGTTTGGCACGAATGAGGATGAATATAAGGATGTTTCATTGAAGGCTGCCACGGACTGGACAGAATATACCCTCAAACTTCAGGCCAAATATCTTGGTTTGAGCAATCTGGTCCCCTATGGTGGTCTTTCTTTTTCCAAACTTGACGGCACACTTGAGTTGGATACCGGCACACAAAAGGCGGAACAGGATTATAACGAAGCAAATCCCTTTGGAATCTTTATAGGAGGCAGTTACTTCTTCGGGGACCATATCCGATTTCAGACGGAGGCCAGTTTCATTGATGAAACAGCACTGGCATTCAGGATCAGATATACATTTTAAAATGATGTGCAATATTTTACATATAAATATTAATTTGATATTTTTTTTCATAATTATCCAAATACATCCCATCCATGTTTCCCCCATTATTAAACAGGTTCTTGTCTGTAAATAATAGATATTTAATGATCTATCCAGAGAAAACAGACGTCTCTTAATCGAGTCTTCCGATTTATTCTCTTCCGTTCCGTTGCACGCAAATCCTGGTACATATCTTGCTTTTCTGTTAAAACGCATTTGATCACTGATCCCAAACTGCATGAATCAGAATAACACGGCGTTTTGATCGGTCGACCAAATTTAATGACACAATCTTTATCAATGTAAATTGGTAAAAAGGGGATTTTAGAAAGTTTCAGGTTTAAAACGGGGGGGAGTCATGACGTACCAGAGTTGGGTTAAGGGAATCTCTATTCAAAGCTGCTTGTTCTTTTTGCCTGTCATCATTCTATTTCAATCCATCTTCTCTATTTCTGCGACTTGGGCATGGGGGGTACCATCATCAATGCAAAACCAGGTCTATGCCTATCAAGAGATTGTTGTCCGATACCGTACTGATGCATCTCTGACTGATATTGGTAGCACATACAGCAGATTCGGCCTTAATGAGGTTGGATACAGTCCCTATAGCGGCCTGAGGCGGGTCAGGGTGCCATCCGCAACTTCTATCTATACAATTTCGGCAAACCTGAACCAGAACCCTTTGGTTGATTTTGCAGAACCCAATTATATTCGAACAGCCAATTTTCTGCCTAACGACCCTCTCTATCAATACCAATGGCATCTTAATAATCCCATGATACAGCAAAGCTGGGATCTATCCCTTGGAAGCAATGTGATCGTTGCTGTTTTCGATACAGGAATTGCTTACCGCAACGGCGGAGGGTTCGCCCTCGCACCTGACCTGTCAGAAACCAATTTCATTCCTGGATATGATTTTGTGAATGACGATTCTTATCCTGACGATGACAACCGACACGGGACCCATATCGCAGGTATTATTGCACAAAGCACAAACAATCTCTACGGAGGATCAGGGGTGGCACCGGATTGTATCCTGATGCCAGTCAAGGTTCTGGACGAATCAGGGGCCGGAAGCGTTGCCGATATTGTTGATGCCATATATTTCGCTGTGAATAATGGGGCACAAATCATAAATATGAGCTATGGCTTTGTCACGAGCCCTTCCGCCAGTGAAGAAGAGGCAATAAACTATGCAGTTTCTCAAGGTGTGGCTGTAATTTGCTCTGCAGGAAATGAAGCTACCAATGAAGCGCATTATCCCTCTGCTTATGACGCGACCATTTGTGTGACATCAACCAGGTATGACCACTCTTTTGCGGAAATTTATTCCAATTTCGGAGCTGATGTGGACATTTGCGCCCCCGGAGGGGATCTTGACGAGGATGTTAATGGTGACGGTTATCCGGATGGGATATATCAGCAGACACATAACGGAGTTGATTTTAAGGCGTTCGAATTCTATTTTGCCGAAGGCACCTCATGTTCATCCGCTTTTGTTTCCGGTGTCGCAGCTCTGGTTCTTGCCCGTGCAGGGCGACCTCTTTCTCCTGCAGAACTTAGGCAGATCCTGCAAAGCACTGCAACCGACCTAGGTGACCCGGGCTGGGATCAATTCTACGGCTGGGGACTGATCAATCCTCTTGCTGCAATCCAGGCCGCGGCATCATACACCACTGCAAGCATTTTTACATCAGGTATCCCTTTGCAAACCATTAATCCCTATAATACGGCATCAAATCGCTATCAGGTCCAGACCCAGGCAACATCCGCGAATATCAATCCTGTGAGAGTACAGTCACAAAATGGTATATATCAAACGAACGCGGGTTTTGTATCCGCTGGACAACCGGTTACGCAAAGCATCCAGCAGCTTAACCCGATTCAGCCGGTCAATACCCAATACACATACTCAGGATATCCTGTTAATAATTATTTTTCACTCATTAATTCATACCCTTCAGGTTACAATGCATTAGCTACTTCGTATCTGTTCAGCCCCTATGCGTCGTCACAAAACCTTTTTGCAGCGCCTCAACAATCCGCTGCGAGTATTGGTTATACTTATGCATCTTCAGGGGGATATCAGACAGAATCGACCTTCGGGATATCTTCTTCGCCTTATCCTGCTCAGACCTGGGGTGCACCAGCAATCAGTTCATTATTCCCCTTTTCACTGGCCAATAGGGCATTTTATCAGGGTTTCTATCCTTATTTATTTTGATGAAACACTCTTTCGATGCTTTTGATGGTTTGAGTATTGAAAAACCAAAAGATATGAGAAATGAGGCTCTTTCAAGGTTTGTCTGTATCTGAGGAGGTCAGCCCGGGCCTGTGTCAAAAAATTCCTTTCAAATAATCCCATTTCATTGATATTAGCAATGATTCATCTTTATTGATAAGGGCCTCGATCACATTACACTGCAAATACATCTGTTCCATGCCGAATTCCTGAGCATTCAATTTCATAAACAGCGCATCATCACCGATGGCTACAATCATCCCTTTGTCCTCATATTTAAAAGAGATCACGGGCATTTGCTCGGATTCAAAAATGACCTGGCCTCCATCCACCCAAGCAGGATTGATCTGAAGGCCGTTCCGATTATGGGTGCTAAGCTGTGCTTTCATCCTTTGCACACTGTCTCTATATGGATCCAAACGGAAATGCAAGTCGAACAGATTGGCGATCTGATTGATCGTAGAGTGCGGATTGCTCCCTTCGATGAGCAATAATGTCCCGCCTTCCTTTATAAAATATTGAATATCTTTCTTTTCTCTTTCAGAGTAATCTTTCCTTGGAGAAGCGATGATCAGGCAGGAAGTCCCTTCCAGTTCCTTTCTCGAAATAGTGCCTTGATAATGGATTCTGGGAAAAACATTGATCCTGCCTATGTTGAACAAAAGACTATCATAACTGATTGGTGAGAGGAATGATTCGCTGTTTCCATAGCTCATTGGATGGAGGGGGTTATGGCTTGCATCCATCAAGACCTCTTCCGGAAAAGGTCTAACATGTTCAGGTTTAGAATATATAATCCTGTTTAATGAAACGCTCAAACCGAAACCGAGAATCCAGCCGGTGACTGCACCGATGATTCCCCAATAGACAAATTTATCAATCCCTGGCCATCTTTTGATCAATACGACACCCAGAAAGCAAAAACTCATATAGGCCACCAAGGGGAATGGATTGGTTCGGGTTTTGTTGCCTAACCACCCCAACATCCCTGCAATCAGTGGTCTACGGCCAACAGTGAACATTAAATAATTATTAAAACAGGTGGAATCGGTAAAGGCCATCACCTTTCCCCTGCCATATTTTGCACCCGCCATCAGGCAAAAACTGCCAAAAATCTCATCCGCATCGATTTTGGTGTTACCAAAAAAATTTTCATGGAAATAATTGACCTCATCTGCAAAGCAAACATGGGATGAATATATCAATGGGAAGGCTGGTGATGATAATTGTAAGGAGTCTCCGGTGGCCCAGATGAATCTTTTGAGGTATTGGTTTGTTGGATGAATGCAATAATCCAAAGGATCGGTAATAACCCACCCGCCATCCACAAAATAAACAGCATTCTGTTTAAATCGAATCCCGAAGTGGCTCGAGAGTTCATTGAGATTTTTATTCATGAAAAAGACATCAGTGTGGTCACCAATCAGAAAGAGACTCCCCCCCTCGAAAACAAAATCCTTTAATATCTCAATCTCTTCAGAGGTAAAGGGAGTGGTAATACATTTCAAAACAAGCAGTGTATTGGTATCCGGATGCCGATCCCTGATCTGCTCAAATATATCCCTTCGGATAATCGACGCATGAAACAACTCCACACCTTCCAAGCCTAATCCCTGGACAGGTTTATTGGTCATGACAGTCACCGGGCAGAAGTGTCTCAGATAATCCAAAAAGGAATGGTAGCTGTTTTCGGCCATAGTTCCAAGTATGCCTTGATTAAAATCGATCAGGGTGGATTCCCAGTCACTATGGACCTCATCAATGATACAATGGATTTTTCGATATCTGGAGAGTTTAAATTGAGGATGGATGGTGTTTTAACTAGAGTTGGATTTAAAATATATAATCCAAGTGAGATTCCTCTTCATATGAATAATTTAACGTGTTATATATCTAGCTT
>JBLIRM010000035.1:0-21531 GCA_049472295.1 bacterium
GTCGCAGGCCAGCCTCAGAGCCACCCCGGGTTGGGTAATGGCCAGACTGGCGCCGCAGCATTCGGTTTTATAAGGCCAGTCACAGGTTTTGGCCCCCAGATGTGAAATGATGCGATCCATCTTCAGGGGGGCTTCACAGTTTTCCTCTTCCGATATCTCTTTAGGTCTTGCAAGAAGGCAGCCGTAATAGCATGCCACCTTCAGACCGGTCAATTCCCTCTTGACTGCGTTTTTTATCTTTCCAAGCACATCCAGGCGATTAAAGAGCTGCAGCGGATTGATTATATCCACTTTCCCTTGGTATTCTTCACTGATGAGTTCATTGACCTTTTTTCGCACCGCCTCGTCCTTTTTGACCTCCAGATTGGCGACCTTGAGTCTGCTGAAGCATGAGGCACATGGCGCCACAATATCCATGCCCTGTTTTTCCGCCCATGTGCAGTTGGCAATGGCCAGGGATAAGGAGAGCCAGTGGCTGGTGACATGCGCCGGAGTAGAACCACAGCATACCCAATCCGGAATCTCTATGAGATCAATCCCCAGATGATTGCATACCGATCTCATGGAGAGATTGTATTCTTGGGCTGTGGCATGCAGAGAACAACCCGGGTAATATGCATATCTCATTGTTCTGCCCTCTCAAGCTCCCTGACTCGTTCAAAAATCCTCTGGACCCTTTCCACCCTCTGCACCTCAACAGGGAATAATTAGATCTTGGATTTCAAAAGCATGATGGGGGCCTTGAGCATGTTTGCGAACAGGTAGCCGCTATTAATGTTATAGTTATAGATCAGGCTGGGCTCAAAAACTCGACCGTAGTAATGGATGCTGTCCAGAAATATCTGGTTGAAGCATTTGAGGTTGGATCTTGCATCCATTTGAAATATGTAAAGGAAACTCTCCTTGATCCTGATACATACATCATGAAAGAGGTCCTGCCAATTATTGGAATGCTGCTGTAAGCCTCCTGTTTGATAGAGGATCCGGATACTGTCCATGACCTTTGCCAGGTCTATTTTTTGAGGGCATCTGATACTGCATGTCTGGCAGGAGGCGCATATCCATATGGTTTTACTTGCCAGGACCTGATCTTTGATACCCAGTTGAAGAAGTCGGATGATTTGATTGGGGGCGAGATCCATATCCTTACAGATCGGACATCCTGCGGAGCATTTGCCGCATTGATAGCATGAAGAGACCTTTTGGCCGCTTAACTTCTCTATCTTTAAGAGAACTCCTTCATCACATGTATCTTGATTCAAAATCCATTTCATGGCATAACCCCCTTAGTCCTTATTTAAACTCCCAACCTCTTTGATTAAGGACAGGCACCTCTCAAGATCGTTCTCTATGACTTCCAGCAGGTCTTGGGTATAAAGGTAATTGTGCACACCATAACTGCCATCGGCTTGCACAAACAGGAGGTTTGCCTCGGCCTTTTCGAAAACAGGAATTATACCCTTCCCTTGGCTTGACGGGTCATTTCCCCTTAGTTTTTTTATCGGATCTTCAAGGCTTTTTCTTAGAGCAATAACCTTTTGCATCTTTTCCCTGGTCTCCACCTGCCATTCCATGGCCAGGTCCGTATACCCCGTGCCTTCACCATGACAGTCATCACAGGCAAGGATGTTTGCCTTGGTGGTTTCAAAAGAGATCCCGCCGATATTCACCTGTTCCACATACTTGTGGCAGCCCTGGCATGACACCTTGGCCGTGAACATAGGGTCGGGTTCCCCGGACATCCCTTTGCCGCCGATGCCCAGATACATCTTTTCAGCAATGGTATGTGAAGATTTATGGCATTCGTTGCATTCCCATTTAATCTGCTTTGACATGGACCTCACACCATGCTTGATATCCATATGACACTCGAAACATTCCACCTTTTTTTTCGTGATATGTTCAAGATGAAGGAATTCCGGGTCACCCAGATCAGGATTGCGGTCCATATGACAGGAAAAACACCGTTCCATAGGGACTTCACCATCCCCTTCGGTCACACCGGCATGGCAGTCGATACAAAGGGTTTCGGGCTTGCCTTCCAAGAAGGAGCGGTGGTCGAATTCCACACCATGATATAGCACGGGTTCTTTGGGATTGTCATGGCAGATCACACATCTTCCGATCCCCACACCTCTCTTATTCCTGCCTTTGAAATGACATGTAAAGCAGATGGATTCCGTCACTGTTATATGTTCCCCCTGGACAATCTGGGAGTGGCATGTGGTACAACGAAGCTGTTTCCCTCTTTTGAGGCTTTTTAAGTGGTGATAATGGTTGAAATAGATGCTTTCCTTGAAGGTAATCTCTGAATGCAGAACCATTTTGTCATGGCAGCCGCTTCTCAGGCAACTCGCATCATTGATCTCTGAATTCGGCTTTACTGCATAGGTATGGGTGATATATTTTACAACGGATACCAGTCCATTGATCTTGCCCTTGATCACGGGTTTCAAACCCGGCTCATAATGACAGTCCACGCAATTCACATCCTTGTGGGAGGAGTGTTGCCATGCCTCTGCATAAGGTTCCATGAAATGGCATCTTGTGCAAAATCCCGGGAAATTTGCCAATTGCAGTGAATAGAGGAATATGAACACAAGGGCGATTACTGTGCCAAAAGTACCGTAGAAAAGGAGGGATTTCCAGTTGATGGCCCTGATCATATATCTGGGGCCTTTAAGATTCAGTATCCGGTTGAATAATGGCAGGAGGAAAAAGATACCTATAAAAACCAGGGCGTAAATAGAGTAAACTACCAGGTCGATGGCAAATCTGTTTTCCGCTGCGATCAGGGAATTGTAAGCTGAAAGCCCCAGGCAGAGTGTGGTCAGATAGATATACAGATCCTTTTTGAGAAAGAGGGAAAGGAGCATAAAGAGCACAGCGCTCATAATGAGGATGATCTGGGTTGTCCATACGAATCCGTGGGATAGGGAGACGAGTGTTGTAACAAGCGATATGATTACCACGAGATCGAGCATGGGGAATGCCCATATTTCTTCCTTGCGTTTCCAGAAGAAATAGCCGAGCAGGGCCAAAGGGATCATGATGAGGGTGAAAAGTCTCAAATGGATTTCTGATGTGAGGGCATAAGAGATATTCAAGACTTCAAAATAGATCAAGGCACCAAAGCCCATGGCCAGAAAGATGATGTCATAGACCTTATGCATCATCGTAATCAGAGCGTATATGGTTGCATAGATGAGGAGAGAGAGGAGTGTGATGCCTGCCCGTTGTTCGGACAGATTAAAAAAGAGCATTAATGCATATAAGATGGCGGTTAAATGGGCAATCCTTTTTAAAGCAAAGCCCCTGCCTTTTTCCCATTTTCTGTCCATAAAAATCCAGATCCCGTAAAGCAGGCATAGGAAAGGGACTGCTCCAAGGGATGCCGTATCCCATCGGACGCCGTTCAGGAAGAAAATAAAATAACTTACAGATGCTGTGATTGCGACAGGGTAAAGGTATTTTTCCTTTTTTTGGGCCAGATAGATCCCCAGATATCCCATCCCAATAAGTAAATATACATACAGAATGGCCTGGGGATTCATGAAATATATTATTGATAGGGCTGCAGCCAGTAAAAGCGTATGACCGACTGTTATGAAACAGGATTGATATCTCTCCGAAGGCAGCTTGGTAAAGGTCCCTGAGAGAAGGTACAAGAGCCCCCAGAGTGTCAGGTTATAACCCAGGGATGGATTAAAGGTGTTGAGGGTGATCAGACCCATAAAGCTGAGTGTATACAGCCAGAAGAAAGAGATCTTGTGCCATTGCGATTTTTTTGAATGAAACCAGATGCCGAGATATATGGCTATGATCCCCGGGATGATAAAGGCTGAACTGATAAAACCGGAGGGGATGAATGCCTCTTGGATCGTAAGGTAGAAAAGATATGTCAGGGTTATGGGAAAGGCATAAAAGAATCCCTGCCAGCGTTCTTTCAGGTAGATTATAAGATAGGTCAGAAAGAATAAGAGATCAAGCCCTAATAATATCATGACATTTGCTTCTTTAAGGAAGAAAGGAAGGGCAAGAGCAATAGCCATGGACAGATACTGGGTTTGGTAGATGGCCATACCCAGTTGCCTTTTCTCGCCTCTGGAATACATCCATCCCATAAAGAGAAGAATCCAGGTCAGTGGAACGGAGATCAGGCAGACCCAAGGATTCTGATTCGGATTCAGAAATAGAAACATGCCTGTGATGTAAGCGATCGAGAAAAAGGCGGTTCCGGAAAAGACCAGAACCAGATCGCTGGATTTCCATCGGTCCTGATGATCATGGGCGATCTTAAAATAAAGAAATGCAAAGACCAGGCAGGTTCCGATGGTATTCAGGGCTATGGGGAAATGTTGCTGTACGATCAGTGCCAGACAGATAAAGGTCAGGGGATAAACCATGATACTAAGGAGCTGACATATACGGCCCTTTTTTTGGCATGTCGGTTCAAGGATCTTTATCTCGTAATGAATCTCCCAGAAATGCAATGCATAAAAAGCTTGTAAAAAGAGTAAAATAGCAGGATGGTGAACAGAATATAATGGAGATACAGCCAAACCGAAAAAACCGATCCAATAAAAAGGCTTTGCATTTATGAAGTCTTTCCTTCGATGGACCAGTGTCCCCAGATGCATCATACAGACGAAGAATGCGGTCAGATAAAGGCTATAATGTCCATGGGGGATACGGTTAATGGAATATAGTGTGAAAAGGAATGCCAATGATACATTCGCTAATGCCCAATATCTGAAACGTTGTTTTTTATTGATAAGGCTTAATAGCCCAATTATGGACGCGAAAGAGGTCAGGGTAATGATCGGGACAATTTGGTCCTTTAGAACGTAGTGATTTGCATGGGTAAAGATATGAACGGTGAAAAAAATGATCAATCCGTAAATGCTATGGATCAACGGAACATACAGGAGCGTTCTGTCCTTGTTTTTTAAAGCAAAAAACAAAAAAATACCGACTATGGTGACTGCAAGCAGCGGTGCATGGTAAAAATAAGGATTGACATGATGTGCAGCAAGAAAATAAGCAAGAACAAATAATACAATAGAGGGATAAATAAAAAATTTGGAGTCGAGGTTTAGCCCAATCACAAGATAAAGGATAGAAAAGAGGAAAAGGATCGATGCACTAATCAGGGGATAGGAGATCAAAAATTCTTTGCTGCTCCAAAGGAGCATGATGACCAGGGTAAGGCTCAAAAAATGGGCAATTTTTCTGATATTCAATCGGATCATTTTTTTATCCCCAATATTCCAACTCCAACTAACCTCCAACAATTATTAGATATCATTCCTGTTCAATCTACCTTTTCGGTAGATTAGAGCAATTCATTATTTTCCGGACCGTGCCCCAGAGGGACTTTTCGATTACTGTGTTTATATTTTTGTACTTATAATTACAATCGGTATAAGATGTTTTTCATGTCGAATGTTGATTTGAGCAACTCTTGTGCCATTAGTGGATAGGATAAGACAAAATGTTTTTTGGCGCGGAAAAATTAGTGAAAATGATTGTATAATAGATCATTTAAGTCAATTTTTATGGTATTTACGATTATGATCAAGGATACGAGGCAAGAGAAAAAATATGATTGAGTCGGTATAAAAATTATGAGAGAATGAGAGAGATTGCCGCACTGGCCATCGACCTCCTCGCGATGACACTATGCAGCATTGTTTCGTGGCTCGGAATGAGCAGACCATAAAACATCCTTGAAGGCTGCAAAGCAAGCCTCGCATTTTACGGATGGGCATTGACCATAGGCAGCCCTAAAAAAAAGGGGTACCGAGAATGGTACCCCTTTTGGAGGAGATAGTGCCTTTTAAGAAACAAGTAGGGGAAGCCTTTATTGATCATGCTTATATTTAAACCCACGGAGGTTATGCATGGGGTAAACATAAGCTTAAGGACTAATTATATACGTGTTTGTCCGAGATGAACTAAAAATAGATATTTAACTTCCTTTCCTACATGAGGCAGATTTATTAAACACGATTGCAGAGTAACACACAAAGAACACTAAGGCTGCTTAAGACCGGCACCCATACTAACTGGTAAAGCATTGGAAACCCCCTTCCACTGATTCCAGATTTATAGAACAAGGATAAATGAAAAAGGTGATATGTTAGATATTTTAGTGTGTTAAGGATATGTGTTGTTAGAAATCTAACGCTCCTTTAATAGTGCATTTTGGATGCCTACAATGGTGAGAATGGTAAATGATTGATAATAAAGAATATATGGATTTTGGCCGGATTCAAGAGACTCGAAAATATTGCACAATGGTGCATTTTTGAAAGCAAAACATTAAAACATGGCAATTATCCACTTATATCTTTTTATGTTAGGATAAAATTGATGATTGATTAATAAAGCACTTAGGATGGAGGATTGGTGATGAATCAAAGGGATGGTTCTATACTGGATGTCATACTCAAAAGAAGGAGTATCAGAGAATTCGAATCAAAGTCCGTTCCAAGGGAGGCTCTGGCCACCATCCTGGAAGCAGGACGTTGGGCACCTTCCGGCTTGAATAACCAGCCCTGGCGTTTTGTGATTATCGAGGATGAACAGATGCTCTATAAGCTGGCATACCTGACAAAATATTCTTCAATCTTACTCCTGGCACCAACAGCTATAGCCGTATTCCTGGAGAAAGAGGCCAGTTATTCGAGGGATAAAGATATTCTGGCCATAGGCGCCTGCATACAAAATATGCTGCTTCAGACTCACTCACTGGGTCTTGGGGCTTGCTGGATGGGAGAGATCCTGAACAAAGCGGATGAAGTTTATGCATTATTGGAGGTGCCTGACTCGTATGAACTATTAGCGATTCTGGCAATAGGTTATCCGAAACGAGGGGAGAAACAGGAGATCGGCAGTGACCGGAAGGACATGAAAGAGCTTGTTTTTGCCAACTGGCCTTTAATAAAGTAGGGGAATCTTCGAGGTTTCTTCTCGTTGACGGATAATTTTAAAATGATAAAATAAGCAAAATGAAAAAGCCAATTTCTCTTCGAATCCCCATCATATCGGTCATAGTCGTCAGCCTGCCCCTTCTCCTCATTTTTGCCTGTTCAACCAGCATCTGGGTCCATTACCCTATGCGTCTTTCCAGGGCCAAATCATATCTGATCGAGGGCAGGGATAACCTTGCTGAAAAGGAATTGAATGCCAGGCTCAAATCAGCTCAGGATCGATTGTTATTCTCCTTGGAGATGGGTATGGTGCATTACCTGGAACAGGATTTTCAGAGATGCATCGAAGAATGGCTTACAGCAGAAGAGATGATGGAGAAATTCGAACGCCGGCCTGTGGTGAGTATCCGGGAGGTAAGCGAGCAGATCGGGACATTGGCAGTGAATGACTATCTGATTACATATCAGGGGATGACTTATGAACGGGTTTTGCTCCATCTCTATCTGGCCTTGGCATACATGATGAGATCCGACCCCGAGGGTGCAAGGATTGAACTAAAGAAGGCGGAACAGGTTCAGAAGCAAGGTTTTGACAGGTGGCGGGGAAAAAGGTCGGATCAACTGAAGGATTCACCCCAGGCAAGACAGATGGAAGAGAAGATATTAAATGTTTACAATCAGCGGTATGATATGACGGAAAATTTGAGTGACTTCAGTCTGAATCCTCTGGTATATTTTTTATCCGGATATCTCTATGAGGCGGATGGATATCCGGACGAAGCACTCATTGATTATAAACGTCTTTGGGATATGGGGATAAGGCTGGAATCCCTGGCGAATCAAATGTCGCAACTTGATAAGCCTTTGAATCCCTCAAAGGGTTTTTCAAAAAATGTTCCGGATCAGAAACAGGGAAACCTGCTCATTATTCACCAACAAGGACTTATTCCAAGTTTGGAGGAGTTGAGAATCCCCATCCAGACCAAGGATACAGTAGTGCTTATGGCGATTCCTATTTATCTTCCGGCTTCGCCGGAAAGGATGGTGCTCAGGGTCTCTGCCGGTAATAATGAGATAATCACCCGGGAACTGGTCAATGTATATTCCCTTGCCAAGGAATCTCTCAGGGAGAGGATACCCGGTATTGTCACAAGACAGATTGCACGAATGGTGGTAAAGGCCAATGCATCTCGCGAGATGTCAAAGAAGGGGGGCAGCCTTGCCTCCATGATTTCGACTATATATAATATTGTGAGTGAAAAGGCGGACCTCCGTTCATGGTTAACGATCCCGCTCTCCATCCAGGTTGGAAGGATGAGGCTGCCTCCGGGCAGACATTTGATAAACCTGGATCTTATAGAGGGTGCGGGTCACAATCAGATCGAAGTGGAGATAAAGGCCGGAAACTATCATGTTTTGGATGTGCGATCCATAGGTTCGAGGATGGTTGTCCATGCATCATAGCAATAGGCCGGTCTGCGAATAAACTATAAAAAGAGGGGGTTATGAAATGAAGCATCAAAGAATCTTGCCAGTGGTCCTGGTCGTGTGTTTGGCATTTGTTTTTTCCTGTTACGCTTCAACCAGCAAAGTCGGAAACCGGGAGCTTTTTGCCGCGCCCGGAGGCAACCATGCTTTTAATCAGTATGTGCTGATCAACAACCAGGAGCTTTCAAGACACCTGCAGATCGTGGATATCAAGGGAAGAATGGTGAATGATTTAATGCAGGCTCAGATCCAGGTCATGAATAAATTCGATCGGGATTATAATTTTGAATATCAATTTCAATGGTTTGACAACAAAGGCTTTGAGATCGGCTCTATCAAAGAACACTGGACTCCGGTCCTGATTTACGGCCAGGAGGTAAAAACCCTGGTGGGCATGGCTCCGAATCCTCAGGCAGTCAAGTTCAGGATCAATATCAGGGCTGCACATCCTATTCGCTAAAGGGGGAAAAGATCATGGAATTAACAAAACACTTATTGATATGTCTTTTGGCAGTGAGTCTCTTTGCAGGCTGTGGTGGGATGCGCGTAAATTACGGAGACGCTGGGGCCCAGGAGACCCTCACAATTGATTATGGGTCCACGGACCTTCAATCCATTGCAGGACGGATGGTGGATTCCCTGCTGGTGCATCCGGCAGTGGAGGGCCGGCCGGTGGTGTATGTGAGCCGGATCAAAAACAAGACCTCTGAACACATCGACACCGAGGCTATCACCGATAAGATAAAGACCGCATTGCTGAAATCAGGCAAGGTGAGATTTACTGCCATAAGCGAGGTCAACGAAGAGATGATGGATCAGCTTCGATATCAATCTGAATCAGGCATGGTGGATCCAAAGACACGGACTGCGATCGGAAAACAGGTGGGTGCCGATCTGATGCTCTATGGGGATATCATCTCAATCGTCAAAAGTGAAGGCAGGAAAAGGGATGTCTATTATAAGATCAGCCTGGAACTGGCCGATCTGCAGACAGGCCTGATCGAGTGGTCAGAAGAGAAGGAGATCCGGAAACAGGCGAAAAAGTCACTTATTGGCTGGTAAAAAAGCCGGAGGGGGAAAGGAATGAAGAATAAACACCAAAAATCATTACTTGTAGTGGGCTTATCCGTTTTGCTTCTTTTGACCCTTGTGACCAATATCCGGGCCCAGGGATACCCCCCGGGATTCGATTTAAGGATCGAGTGGGAGCATTTTGAGGAACAATCCAAGGACCGCCGGGAGATGGATGTATCCCAGATGGGTGCCAGGATGGGCTATTCACTCCCGCAGACATTTGACATCTATGTTGCGCTGAGCTGGCAGGATCTGAATGCCAGGCTGAATGGTTCGGATATCGATCTGGATCCGGCGTTGGCGTTTCGGGTCGGAGGAAAGGTATATGCCGTTCGGGCCATCCCCATGGGGGTGCCTGCTGATTTTACAATCGCCCTATCATACAGTACGGCCAAACATGAAGAGGCCACTACCAAGGAGGACTATTCTCATCGCAGGATCATCGGCATGGGTGGGCTTGAGTGGCGTTATGTGAATACCGTACCCTATCTGAACTTTGGTATCCTTTACTCCGAGCTTGAAGCACCTCTAGAGGAATTTGACCAGACATCCCTCCTGATCTCTGCCGGAGTCTATGCACCCATCCTGGAGAATGTTTATCTTAGGGCGGAGGTGAATGTGGTTCAGGAGATCGGTTACGCCATGGGCCTGCAGTTCCGGTTCTGATCCTAATACTGAATTGCAGTCAATCCTATATTAAGTCATTGCGGTGAACCGAAGCCTGCTTATACTCATTTGCTTCCGCCGCGCATATAATCGCCGAGCAGCAGGACCAAGAGATGCACTGTCAATGTGCCTGCCAGGCTGTAAAATCCGAAACGCTGAATCTCCGGTTTTAAGAATATCATGCCGCCCAAAATCAGGAGAACCTCGAAGAGATAGAGCAGCTTGAGCCAGTGCCGGAATATGGCATTTGAAATGCTCTGGGGGAGAGCCACTTCCACCAGTCCGCAGAATGCCCGTCCCAGCCGCACCAGCCATTTGGTATATTTTCTGTCTATTTTGTAGCGCCCGGCTATGTCGTCGAGGATCTTCCCAACCACTTGCGTGGATCGTGCCAGCACCTGGATGAGGGTCTTGGGATTCATCCTTCGGTTGACCCTATAGCTTCTTTTGAAGAAGTCGAGAAGCACTTCGGTGCCCAAGGCCTTTCGCAGGACGGATTGCAGGACCGGATTGACAGGAGAACCCAGTTCCTTCTCCGTCAGTTCGCGGAGAGCCGCTTCATTCGGATCGCTCGGGTCGGTCTTTGCCAGTGCATCGGCAAGAAGCTGACAGAGACTATCCTGGTCGTGAGTATCAAACTCCTCCGCAAGGATCGCAAGATGCGCTTCGCGGATCAGTCGCTTTCGCTCGGCTTCGCGCATTGTACCTGGGAGGAGTATGGTAATGATCCGCTCGGCGCCATCCAGTCTTCCCCATAGGATATCGTTACGACGCCAGCCACGGTCAAGGAATGCGCCAAAGTGCATCAGGGCTGTTCCTGCAAGTTTGCGACGTCCGGATATGCGTTCGTCGATAATTGAGTTGGCATCCTCGGGACTTATACGCGCCACCTCAACAGCATCGATCTCTTCCCCGACCTCCGTCGCGTGAAGGATGGGATAGGAAATCAGGTCGTAATGCTCGTATAGATCGTAGTACTGCAATACTACGTAGGCGGCGATGGTGGCAAAGGAACCGGAGCGCCAAGGCATCAGGATCTTATGGCACCTGGCGGAAGTCTTGATTGTGCATTCCTTGATGCGCTCCGCCAGAATCGATGCGAACCTTTGGAAGGTCTCCGACCTCAACGGCTCGGAAAGGAGCGACCTTGCATACTCGATGCGCTCCTTTTCCGTTGGCTGATCGAGAATGTCACGGAGCTCTTCCCAGCTTATCCCAGCGGATTTGATTTCCTTTGCGAGCTGGTCCTCAGGCCCTGAGGAGGGCAGATCCTCCCGGGTCTTGCGAAGGTCCAGAAAGACCTCACGGAGTTCGCGCCGCAGCCGCGCAAGCTCCGTGCGAAACTGCTTCCGGTCCTGCGCTGTCTTCAACTCAACCGTGATCCCGGAATGCCTCAGGATCTTCCTCGTCCGATCATCCAGACAATAGAGCTGGTCGATCTTTTTCATCACGAAGTCCAGGCGCCGGATGCGGTAGGCCAGATCGAACTGCATGAGGAACTGGTTCTGAGAGGCCCTTTTGGGTTTCGGCTCATCCTTGCCCTTTTCGTGTCCGTCTTCGTCAAAGTAGGCCGTGTAGTTCGTATCCCGCCATGCCTTTACCAGATAGCGAATGGCGAGGAACTCGTCGGAGTGGACGTCAAACCCGGCGATCCTTGTGATCATTCCTGTGATCTCATCCGTCAAAGCCGAAATCTTGATGCGATGGTATCCCCCATAGGCGATCCCCTCCTTCCGGATCATCTCCCTGAGGTCCAGATTGCCAAAGTCCGGACGGTTGACAGGCCTGGAATCCATTTTTATCCTGACGTCATCCTCCATCCCGGAGATGATCCGGTCTACCCGTTCGATAAGGCGGTTCCGCATGAGGATGCGCTTCAGGTCTTCACGGATGGTCTCGTAGCGTGCAAGGGAGAGGGCTGCCGCTACATTCTCGATCGCGTTGGGACGATCTCCCTTCTCTGTCTGATACTCAGGATGTTCCGGCGAAGGTTCTATGTAGATGAGCTTGCGATCCACAGGCACGCTGGCACGCCGTGAGGCGAGTGCGTCCGTGGCATAGCTGAAGGGCTTGTTGTCCAGATAGCCCCCATCCCCAAAGGAGCGCTCCCTGAAATCATACATATCAGGATGAAGGAGCGGGTCGTAACCGGAGGTGCGGTAGGAGGAAAAGAACCTTTTCCAACGGGCCGGATCTCCCTTTGTGGTCTGCAGAGGTCTGTATCCCGGCATCTTTTTGATCACTGCATCAATATCACTGAGCTTCATAGGCTCGAAGGCAAATGGGAACGCCGAGGTGCACCGAGCTGCAAAGGCCAGAAACGGATTGTTCTCCTTGCCAAAATCGCTGCAATCCTCCTCTGTGCCCTTGCAGAAGTATCTGAAGCGGAAGACATTGCGATGCCGTTTCTCGGAAACCACGTCGTCAGAGAGCCTGAGGGAGATCGGGACGCCGCGGATATCCGTGGTCGTGACGAACAGATCCAGATCTTCCACATAGGGTGAACTGGGCAACCCGGTTTTCTTCCCTTCATCCTCCATGCTGTCGAAGGCATCAAGCAGCTTGCGGTACATGCGCTGGCTGTTGAGAAGAGATTTGGGTGGCCTCTGTGCGTTCAGGCCGTCTATCCCTTTCACCGATTCCGCGTCATTGATCAGCTTTTCCATGTCCCCTTCATCGATCCAAAGCTGCTTGAGCTGGTCCATCTTCTGATCGTTTGCCAGGGCCTTGGCCAGGAAGATGGCGTTGATCCCGCCGGCCGATGTCCCGGAAAGGATGTCAACCATAAAGCGGGTGCGGATCGGATTCCCCGGGCCTTCCTCCCCCTCCCGGCCCAGCATCCGGCCAAGCTCACGATATACGGGCTCCGTGCCCGTGAGTTCCTCATCCGATAACAGCGGCATGTCCCGGTTTTTCGGGTCCGGGGCAGTGGAGCGCACCATCCGCAATAGCTCCTGCGCCACGCCATTGATATAGATCGCCAGGGATACACCGCCATACATCACAACTGCAAGGCGGACTTCCTGCTGAATCTCCATCCCGGGTGTATTTGATGCCATGAGAACCCCCTTTGGATTAACCTCGCAAAGATATTTTGATGTAACCTTATGTGTGAGACATCGCACTAAGGAATTTGATGAAAACAGGACCTCGATCGCTCACAGAATGCGAAGGCGCGAAAAGGATCGAAGGGGTGCGGGAGAAAGCGGATGAAAGGGCCTATCTCTTTCGAATAAAATATATGCCATGATCACCCCTGTGTCAATCCGGATAAGCAAACTTTGACATTCATGCCTTCATGATTCAATATCTTATAAAAATCATTCATTTTGATTGACACGATAATAGACTGGAGGATATACTTTCGGACAGCAACACAAATCCCTCTCATCCATCAATAAGGAGGTCCGAGTATGGTGCCATTAGTCATATTTCTCGTTTTGATTTTGCTGGTGGTCCTTATCCCTGTTTTTATTTACAATAAATTGATACGCTTGCGTCAGAGGGTAAAGAATGCATGGTCTCAGATTGATGTTCAATTGAAGCGCAGACATGATTTAATCCCCAACCTGGTCGAGGTGGCAAAGGGGTATATGGCGCATGAACGCGAGACCCTGGAAAATGTGATAAAAGCAAGAAACATGGCAGCCTCTGCAGAAGGGATCAAGGAAAAAGGCACGGCTGAAAATTTTCTTACCAGCACACTGCGTTCGTTATTTGCTGTGGCGGAGAATTACCCGAATCTTAAAGCAGACACCCAGATGCTCACATTGCAGGAAGAATTAACAAGTACGGAAAACAGGATATCCTTTGCCCGTCAGCATTATAATGATGAGGTGATGAGAATGAATACCCAGACAGAGGTCTTTCCCTCGAATATGATTGCCAATATGTTTCAGTTTACAAAAGAAGAGTTTTTTGAAATAGAAGACGTTGCCCAGCGCGAAGCACCGGAAATCAATTTTGGTAAATAATGCCTTTCTCATTTATTGATATTGAAGAACGGAAAACAAGGCAGATCCTTTTGCTCTTCGTATTTCTGATGCTTTTATATTTTTTCAGTGCATGGATACTGGTTATTGCAGTCCGTGCAATATTTCTTCTACGGTTCTCCGGAATCACCTCATTGAAACAAAGGGTAACCCTGAAACAGATAGTAACCCTCTCTCCCAAAGCCCTCCTTATTATTTTTGCAGCAGCCTTTGCCGTGGGGATAGTTCATTGGATATTTTCCACGCATAACAGCATATCGAGAATCCAGTCACTTTTTAAAGCGGAATCGCCGGACAAAGAGGATCGGTATCATCGTATACTGCAGAATATTGTTGATGAAGTGTGCGTGGCAACCGGAGGCAAGAAAATCGAGTGCGTGGTTTTGCCCTCATATGGAATGAACGCCTTTTCTGTAGCGGATTTTAATGGGCGTGCCGTTATCGGCGTTACCGAGGGACTCCTGTCTCGGCTTAGCCGTGCCCAATTGGAAGCAGTCATTGCGCACGAAGCGGCCCATATCCTGACCCAGGATACACTTTTAAAAACAATCGCTGTTTCTCTTTTTAGTGTTTACGGGATGCTTTGTGAACAGCTTAGAAATGACTTGCATGTTAAAGGGAGCGGATATAGTTCTTTTGGGCGGGAAATCGGAGGCATGATTCTTTATATGGCAGTTATCTATATTGTGGCCCTCCATCTTTACGCACTAACGAAATTGATGTGCATGTTTATTTCCCGGCAGTGTGAATACCGGGCTGATGCGGTTGCAGTGCGACTGGTACGCGATCCCTTGAGTTTGGCGCAGGCATTGTACTTTATAAGCAGTAGATGGCGAGGCGGAGGCATGGGCTATGATTTCCTTGAAAGCCTTTTTATTATAAATCCAAATTATCATGCGCTGGATGAAAGGGAGAATGTGATCTCCAATTTATTCTCTACGCATCCACCCATAAAAAACCGTATCAGCATCCTTCTGGATATGGGACATGGTGATTTCAAAACAATGAAAATGGAAACACAGGGAAATAGGAAACCCAGGCATATGGCAGTTCAAGTGACTGCATTAAAGGAGTCGCGGTGGTATGTGATGTCCGGCATAAAATGGGAAGGGCCCTTTTCTGCGTCAGAGGTTACAAGATTGGGGTGGGTCCGGTGTGATAGTTTTGTCAGAAGAGAGGGAACCCATCGAACCATGCTTCTTTCTGACGACCAGAAACTCTGCGAGGTTTTCAGAAAAGGCAAAGGTCATGCGGAAGGGGAATATTTCTGCCCGCGGTGCTGTAAGCCCTTGAACAGGGTGCTCTACGAAGGCGCACCTGTGTATCATTGTGATCACTGCACTGGAACACTTATCGAACAAAACAAGATCCCACGTATAGTCATCCGTGAAGAACAAGGTTTCTCCGAGGTAGTGATTCGGGACGCAGAACTGGTTAAGAAATTTGCAAAAACACCCTTTTCCATAAAAAGGGTGAGAATGCAACATGAGCTTCTCTGTCCTAGATGTAAACGGATTATGTTGCGGAAGCTGTATAGTTTGGTCTACCCGATAGAGGTGGATGTTTGCACCTTTTGTAAGATGACCTGGTTTGATAAGCATGAACTGGAGATTCTTCAGTATCTTATAGAAAAGGCGGACGAGAAATCATCGGGTTCTTCTGAATACTTCTCTGCAACATGAAAGATGGATGCCCTCGTAAAAAGTCCAATACCATGCTGCAATCAGACAATTACAAAGTCATTGCCAGGGTAAACCGAAGCCCCGACCGAAGCAAAGGGGATAGCGACGTGGCAGGAGGTCATTGCGAGGGTGAGCCGAAGCCCCGAGTATAATAGGGGGTGGTGAAGCAATAACAATATAGTATTCCCTTCCCGTAAAAGGCATCCGGTTTGATCGGGGCGGGAGTCTAAAATCCCGCCCCTAGAGATTTTATTTACGGTACAATAAGGATAGTGTCGGTCCCTTTGATAAGAGTGCCGTCATTCAGATTGCCTGTGAGGGTTGCAGAAGTGTCCCCATCAGAGAAGACTCTTCCATTCGAGAAAAAAGCAATCAGGTCCTTATGTCCGTCTCTGTCCAGGTCCATAAACCAAACCAAGGGTATATCTGTGAAACAGAGAGTCTTTATCTTCAAGACTTCCTGCAGCCTCAAGCTTTCCAGATCGATATCCCTGACATTAACATCCGAATCCCCGAAAACAGCCACCGGGATCAAGCCAAAACCATACTTATTGATCCAGTTGATTTGACTCCTGGGTCTGATGTCTATCCGGACCTCCCGGGCCTCGATCTCCGGCGTCCAGATAAAGGAGTAGAAGAAGGGACCTGAATCGGGATCAGTTCCCATACCTATAACCTGCCCATGGTCATTAATATCCGTCACCCAAAAGATATTCGGCACACCAATCATCTCACCAAAATCTACCATCCCGTGATCTTCGGAATAAATGAAAGCGGCCCACCTCACAGGAAAATCATATTCATCCAGGACAGGAAAACCCAGATCATCCACATACATGGAAATACCGGCAATATCTCCATTATTGTTAATGGCGGTGGGCTGGGAAGAATTACATCCCGGTAATGCCCCGAGATCGATCATGTCTTCTTCTTCGTTCCAAAGAAAACCATACAGATCCACAGCGTAATAGTCTCCTTCAAAATATTCGTATCTGTAAGAATAGCCCACAACCTCATTTCTGTCATTGATATCTTCGGCACAGGATTCCGTTCTGTCGGGGAGTGTTCCGAGGTCCATCATTTCGGTATCTTCCATCCATTTGAAGGCATGTTCCTCAAAAAGGTTGGTCATGCTGGAGCCAACTATATGGCCAGGATTATTAATGGCATTAGCACCGCTAAACTCATTATACCCCCCACTTCCAAGAGAACCCAGATCCCTTACTATGCCATCCTCCAAAATAAATGCTGTTCCACCCATTTCAGTTGATCTCCATCCCGTGATTTGGCCCTGGTCGTTAATACCGGTTGCCCCTGAAAAGTCTCCACCCAGTAAAGACTTAAGGTCTATCATTCCACTATCCTCCGTATAGAGGAAGCCGCTAAAGCTCTCATACTCACCATCCTGGGTTACCTTTGCCATATCGCCTACGATATCCCCATTTTCATTAATATCATTGGCCCAGGTCCAGATTTTTTCATCCGTGTCCATACTGAGCAGTCTGAATCCCTCATCCTTCGACCAGATGAAGGCACATACCTCCATGGGTTCATAACTATCCGGTATAAATTTCGTAGCAGTACCCGCGACTTCCCCTTGGTTATTAACGGCACTCACCCCAATATCATCAAAATCCATTCCTTCATGTTCGATGATTATGAACTCTGCTGATACCATCCGGATACTCGATAATAATACAAATAAGATGGCAAAGAATATAAATATGATTTGTTTGCAGGTTATCATTTTCATTTTACAAACTCCTTTAGGTTTCAAAATAATTTATTCCTTCATATTAGGTAATAATGAAACTGCTGGAATCGGAATCTCAATGATTGAAGTATAAGGATCTGCACCATAGATATTTTTTTAGGAAGGACCTGATTTGGATCAGAGGTATATGATTTCCAAAAGGAGTTTTAGTGATAGTGGAGAAATAAAAAAAATACTATCCATGGACATCACCCCACTAAAAGAGATATTAGGGTTGGTAGTAATGGATGACATGAAATAACAATAGCTTTATCATCCCTATATAATTAAGGATAACCCATTTCTATGTCTATAAAAAATATTATCACCCTTCTCATTTTTGTCAATATCTAAAGAAAAGTAATTATAATGCGGAGATAGAGCTGTAGGTCCCTGATGGATAAGATACTTTAACCTTGGTTTACTTTCTCCAGAGGATTTTTGTTCCGAATCTCTTTTTTTTATGTACCCTCTTCAGTATAAACTCTGTCTCCTGGATTGATATTTTCCCCCCTGGTCATAACTGTCATTGATCCATGACTCATTATAGATGTTGAAGCAGGAACGTGGCCATACAGAAACCTTGTGAGCCAGGTCCGTTGATATTCCGTCCTTTTTGAAATAATCCTTATTTGTCCTTTCCATAATATTTGCTCTCAGGAAACGCCTATATTATGTAATTGATTAATAGCATCTTTCATATTCATATTTCTTTTCCAGCACCTGTGATCTTTCTCCATATGCAAAATTGAACTTAACATTGCAGTAGAGAAAAAAGCGAGGTGGTCAACGTCTGAAAAACCTTCATTACCACAATGCTCTCCATCATCAACTCATAACATTCAATTAGGGAGTGAAAATCATATATCTTTAAAAAATGGTTTATAGTGGATGCTCCATTTTCTTGTTGATCCTTTGCTTAATCCTTTCTAATCTCCTTTTTCACAAGCTAATCCTTGGTATTCCTTGTGTCATGTCAACTATAATCCGTCATTTAGAGGAGCCGAAGAAGATTCCTCGTTTGACTCGGAACAGGCTCTGAAATCTAAAGATTTCTCGCTTCCCCCCCCACGCTTCGCTCGGGGTTTTGGCTCACAGAAATGACATTTCTTGACTGACACATCACTAGTCTAAATGCAGAAACATTCCCATTCCGGGGGCATTTCCAGCAAAGCCGGTTGGTATGGCGGTGATGCCTTTGGATTAAATTCTCCAAAGCCTGAAATATAAAATGTAATCTTTTCAAGGCATTTGTCAAAGATGATTCCTTCTCTTTTGAGGAAAGACAAGAAAGATAAGGAGGTAGAATGATGACAGAACATGGTGAATATTCAAAATTTCTCCCGGTGTTTTTACTTTTGTCCATTCTCATCATAGGAGGCCTGTCGATTTATATGGTAAGGATGGAGGACGTCTCTGCTGAAACAGATTACTGGACATACCAAATGACATCATATCCGTTAAATGATACCTTCTCTTTTACCAACTGGTCACAAAATGCATTTACCTATTCATGGCCCCAAACCTATCCCGGGTTCCCCGGTTTCGGATTCCCATCCGGTTCTTTCGGATTTCCGGGCTATCGATGGGCCAGATCGTATCCTGTGGCTTCACCTTACGGTTGGGAAGGCAGCTTTATGGGGCTTTCCCCTTTCGGGGTTTACGACTCCTTTGGCTGGCCCCCCACCAGTTTCAGTTCCTCCATGTCTGCTTGGCCGCTCCTTTATTCCGGATTCCCCATCGCCTCTTTTCCTGCTTCTTTTGGGGGGTCGCCAATGGGTGATCTTTATCCCTTTCCGCGGTATCCCAGGGGGGTGCCAACGATCGTTGATATTGCAGGATCATCTGTGGACCAGGGCGTGGGAGCAGAGGAGTATGCGGTCTATTCTGCGTATATCCGTCAGAGCGAATACGGCAAAAAGGATAAGTTGCTCATTCAAGAGAATACGAGTACCCACATATCCAAAAATGATCCCTTTACCATGGATGCACTAGTCGCCAGATTGCCTGAACAAATGCCTCAAATCGCCCAGGAAACCATTTATGATTTTTATTCCAGGAATCAAAAGTCATATCCCCTGGGCAAGTTTTTTAATATTGACACGGAGTACGATCTCGTTGATGATACATTAAAAGTCCTGATGCTGTCACGGGTGGGATTCAATGCGATGAGAACTCAGGCCATGTTTGAAGAGGGGTACATGGCTGGTGCACTGGCAGGGTACGGGATGTACGTCTTGATGATCAAGGTGAATGGTGTCTGGACGGTTAACGATTTTGCTGCCTCGTGGCGTTCATAGTTATGAGCATTCACTTTATCCGGATAAAAGAATAGAAGGAATTCGAGTGTTTTATTAATAGCAAGAATGCAAAGAGAATTAAATGCACGATATTCATTACTCCTGATTCAAAGCACGAAAAATGCCTGTTTCTTCAACAATTACAGGATAACCTTCAACAGTTGACGGGATCTGATCCTGCACTTGCTCCCTTCTTGAGGAGACAAAAATCCTGATACAGGGCTTATCTCCGGCCATCCCAATTGCAGTGCCTTCCACTCCTGGGATGGCCATCCATTCATCCGTTCTCTCCTTAAGGACTTGCTCAATAGTCTTTAAAGGCATGAGCGCTCCTTTATTAAAATGACCATAACAAATCCAGGTCCATTGTCTTAGACTGCAGGCGATGGTAATAGTGAAAATGATCAACAGAATAATTATTCGGTCCGAACTTAAACCACTTGTTCCATAACAGGATTTTGATACCTGTTCATCCGGCCTTCTCATCTCCAAAGCCATTTAAAATGGACATAAGATACATAATGACCGGCCTCATCCTGTGGACTGGCAATGTATGCCGTGATTAGAGAATACGCCGCATCCCTCAGATCAAGTTATTGCTATTCTTCGTCAATTGCAACGCCAAATCTGTCAAGCACTGCATTAATCGGATTAGCGATTGTAACAAGATCACTCCCTGCAAATAACAGGCCGACAGGTTTACGATCATCCGCCTTGGTCCTTCCCCTTCCATCGAAAACTATAAGAGATCCGGAATCGCCTCCTGCACTGAAGCTGCCAGGAGTTATAATGATCTGATTTACAAATCTCGCTACACCGGAATCATATACTATATCGACAGTAGCGTTAACGGCGTAAACCCTTCCTTTGGTCTGTCCGGTGGTTCGGCCGTATTTTTTTACAGGCATGCCCACTGCAGCTACAATGGTTGTCGATTTGGGTGTTCCGTAACCGTCGGAAGGTGTGGCATTGTCAAGATCAGCTATCGAACTGAGAGCAATGGCTGCGTCGATGGTATTATTTGCCGAAACGGAGAACACAATAGGTTCGAAATCAGATAGAGTCCCGATTGCATCATCTGGGTTTACACCACCATCATACGTACCGGGCTGCAAAACATTATCTAGTTCAATTTCTGCTAAATTTTCATTTGCATACACATGGTTGTTGCTGAGGGCATATACATTTTCATCAATATCAATGACCCGGCATCCGATTGTGCCTGCGGTAACTGCAGGGTGGCCCGTCGAGACCCCTATGGGAACCGGACGATCGAAACGTGCGGTTGGATCGACTCCTTCAACGGGAGGGCGGGAAGGTTTCTTGAGGGCGAATATCTTTCCGGTGAATATTAATTGGACAGGTGCGCCGTCCAGTATCACTGGGATATCAACCACGTCAAATCGGCTTACAAAGACCTTAACCGATGGTTGGCCGTGCTGGTTGAGCCCTATGGCTGTCCCCTCTATGCCCTCCATTTCCATGAAGCGGGCAGTGTGCCTTTCCTGCACTTTCTTAACACGTTCAAAGGCCTCTCCGCTGTATCCTTGGGCCAACAAATCGCCGGAAAATATCAAGAGTCCGAAGATAACACCAAATACTAATAATGCCCTATAAAAGGATTGTCTTCTCATAATATTT
>JBLIRM010000036.1:0-21463 GCA_049472295.1 bacterium
TAAAAAAATCTGACACTATTTAATATAAAAAAAAATAACTTAAATAAAATAATGGATTAAAAGATAAAAGATTCCGACAGCACTTAAAAGAATTTCGACTGTTTATTGGTTTAATGGCGGGATTCTTGGCATGCTCCAGGCTGTTCTCATCTCAAACCGATTCTCATAATGGCACTCAATACAGGCATGAGACGTGGAGAGATACTCAAACTTCGCTGGGATCAGGTTGATTTAAAACATGGCTTTATCTTGCTGGATAAGGCTAAGAATGGTGAAAGGCGAGAGATACCTATTAACGGAACATTAAGACAGATCTTATCGAATCTTATCCGGAGGTTGGATATTCCTTATGTGTTCTATGATCAGAATACAGGTAAGCCCTATCAGAGTGTAAGACGTTCGTTTCTGTCGGCTTGTAGACGTGCAGGAATCAAAGATTTTACTTTTCACGATTGCAGGCATATTTCGCAAGTCATTTGGTTATGGCAGGGGTAGACTTGACAACCGTTAAGGAATTACTCGGTCATAAATCCTTGAATATGACATTGAGGTATGCTCACCTTGCACCATCCCACAAGGTTTATGCGATTAACATCCTGGATGATGTCATTAATGGCAATGAGCATTATAGTAAATTGTGCAGTATACAAAAACTATACAATCCTGCCAATTTATAGGGAGCGTGACAGGATGAAAGTCCTTAATTATCAATGGTGGAGGACACGGGATTTGAACCCGTGACTTCTGCCTTGCGAAGGCAGCGCTCTCCCACTGAGCTAGTCCCCCTTTTTGTGATCTTGACAACCTTCAGGATATTTCAAGTGAAACCATTACATTAATAGCACGGATGATACGATTCGTCAATGGAGATTTCTCTGATATGACGCAATTCCATAAAATTGCTGAGTGTGCGCTTTCCCGTCCCAAAAGCTGCCAATTGTCGATTAGATTAAAAAAATCAAAGGGCGTTCATTCGCGGCTGAATAAGGATCGGGATGATGACCTTAAGAGGAGGGTTTCATGAACCTACTGTCATTAACCTACTTTCAATAAGTCACTGGATATGTTACACTTTTTATTGAAAATTTCATAGTCTGTATGGATTTTAATGAGGCAATGCTTTAAAAACATATCGTAAACAATATCTGATTAATTCATATAATTTATTATGACTGATCACTTGAAAAACGAATCCGCTTCAGGGGAAAAGATCTTCTGTCCCAAATGCAGCAAGTCTTTTTTAGATCCGGATATACACTTCTGTCCTTACTGCGGCACACGTTTATCTCAGATACAGAGTTTGGAGGCCACAAACCACCCCCCGTCCGATGAAAAAACATTGTCCCGGTTGGACAGTGGTAATAAAAAGGACGCTCCTTCCCCGGCAGGCTTCTGGATCAGGTTAGGGGCCTTCTGGATGGATGGTTTGATCATACTCCTGCTGGCCATGTTCTTCGGGAGCCTGGCTTATTCCAATGTCATAGGGCAACAACTTTTTCCAAGCCTTGAAAAAATCAACCTTTTTATTATCCTTTTATTCACCCTCTATCATGCCTTATTTCTTGGCAGATCAGGGGCAACACCCGGCAAAAGGTTCTTCGGTCTGGCTGTGGTCCCCTATCGAGGCTCTTCAAGGTTCGGCTATTCAGAGGCCTTCTTAAGAAGCTTTGGTTATTTTATTTCAGGGATTGGCCTGGGAATCGGATTCCTATGGATCGCATTCGATAAGTACAAACAGGGATGGCATGACAAAATCGCCAACACCTCAGTTATCAGAAAAGCTAAGGTCCCCTTGGTTCGCAGGCTTGTCAACTTAACCCTTTTGACCCTCCTGGTGTTTACGATGATCGCCCTCCAATTCAATCTGACTGTGGTTTACCGTTCAATGTTTAATCCCGGCAGTAGATCATCAAAGGGACCCGGCAGGGAAATTGTCAGTGTCCTGGTGACGCAAAAGGAAATCAAAAACGGTATATTCAAGGAGATCGAAACAAGGGCCGGACCGCATACCATCAAGCTTCCTTCATCCGCACGAGACGGAGAGATCTTTAAAGTAAACCGATCCGCGGAAGAGGGCGGGACCTTTTATATTCGGATTGTCATTGTAGAGAGGATCTAAAAAAGAAAGGTGCCCCCCTTTCACCAGGGGACACCTTTCCCGATCTTCAAGTATTTTTAAAAAATCATAGCGTCTGCAGATAATCGGTCAAATTCTGTATATCTTCGTCCGTAGGATCTTCCTCAAACATGGATATTCTGGGTTCCTCATATAAATGGTCCTTCAGCCATTTTTTCATCTCTTCCGGTTTCAAGCGTGTAGCAACACCTGCCAAATCCGGTGCGTCCTCGAGTCCGCCACCTTCACCATTCAAAAGATGACACATCAGGCAATTCACCTCATCAAAAATCTCTTGCCCTGTCTGAGCGGACTCTGAAAGGCCTTCACCCTCGGCTGCCCAGGAGATTATACCTTGCATCGAAGTTACACAAAAGAAAACACAAAGCAGGATCAAAAGTACCAAAAATATGCCTAAAGATTTATGTTTCAGGAAATTCATATAAAACCTCCTTTCAGCAGTTTTATGTTTGATCAATGACTCTTTAGTTTCTTTGCCCTACACAGCTTGCCACACTGATTATGATTTCATTATTCATATCGGCTATTTCAGGGAAAAAAATCAAAAATACCCTTTACAGACTTAGTTTTTGAAGCGGCCATTTTCTTGACAAGGAATCTTGACTTTTAATATACTTTTTTTATAATCCCTTGTTGTTTTAGAATAAGAATATCTTCGGTTATCCGGTCAAAGGGTCTGAAACATCCGTGATCATTCCGACTGGTTAACTTGATGATTTTAGTGTATTCTGGGCTTCTAAAACAATATCAAAAGAGGTAATTTCCCATGGATAAAATCAAAATTGCCATTGTAGGGGTGGGCAATTGTGCAAGCTCACTGATCCAGGGCATTGCATACTACAAAAACAAAAAAGAAAAAGATGTGACAGGACTGATGCACTGGGAGATTGGTGGTTTTAAGCCCTCTGATATTGAAGTGGTTGCTGCGTTTGATATTGATAAACGAAAAGTGGGAAAGGATGTATCCGAAGCCATATTTGCATTGCCTAATTGCACAGCAGTTTTTTTCAAAGAAGTACCCCAAATGGGTGTCAAGGTATGCATGGGGAGAATATTGGATGGCTTTCCGGATCATATGGCAGAATACGATGAAAAATACCGTTTTGTTCTGGCTGATGAAAAAGAACCATCCAAGGAGGATTGCATCGATATCCTGAAAGAATCAGGGGCGGAAATATTACTCAACTATCTTCCTGTCGGGAGTGAGAAGGCGGCAAAATTTTATGCTGAATGTGCCCTTGAATCAGGCATTGCGTTAATCAACAACATGCCCGTTTTTATTGTAAGCGATTCTAAATGGGCAAAGCGATTCGAAGAAAAAAAAATACCCATCATCGGCGACGATATAAAGGCCCAGCTTGGTGCTACAATTACTCACAGAATACTGGCAGCGCTTTTTAAAAAAAGAGGGGTAAAGCTGGAAAGGACCTATCAGATCAATACCGGGGGGAACACAGATTTTCTGAATATGCTTAACAAATCCAGGTTGATAAGCAAAAAGCTGTCGAAAACAGAAGCCGTTCAGTCAGTGCTTGATGAAAAAAGACTGGATAGCGAGAATATCCATATTGGTCCCAGTGATTATGTCCCATGGCAAAAGGATAACAAAGTCGCTTTTATCAGGATGGAAGGAAGGCTCTTCGGCGATGTGCCTATGAATCTGGAACTGAGGCTGTCTGTGGAGGATTCTCCCAATTCAGCAGGAATCGTCATTGATGCGATAAGATGCTGCTACCTGGCACTGAAAAGAGGAAAGGGAGGGGTATTATACTCTCCTTCAGCATATTTTATGAAACATCCACCGAGGCAATTTTCTGACGATGAAGCCTACCGCATGACTGAGGAATTTATTAAAGGGTTAAGGGATGACTGATCCTTAAAAATCATCCCAATGGATATTAATCACCCCTTTTTTCTCCAACTTTCCTGCAATATAGTGTTTGATTATCCTTTTCAATGGTTCCCTTGTGAAAGGCAGAACACAAAGGAAACCAAGCAAATCGGTTAGCAGGCCTGGAGTGATTAAAAATACACCACCGATTAAAACAAAAAGCCCGTTCCAAAGGGGTTCCGCAGGAAAAACACCCTGGGCGAGATTCGAAGTGACTTCATGAATGACCTTTATCCCCTGAGCCTGCGCAAGGATTCCACCCACAATTCCTGTAAGCAACACAATCAGGATGGTATTCCCTGCGCCGATGATCGTTCCAACCTTTATCAGGATGTAGAATTCAAGAAGCGGGGTAATGGTAAATAATAAGATCAATTTTAACAGCATACCCCCTTATACAACAATCCATGACCAATAATCAACCCAAGCCCGGAGTAATCCAAGACTAGAATTGCTGCGGAGTCATTTCAGATCCATGTTCAGTGGAACAGGTATTTTAGCATACATAAACCGTAAGTATTGCAGAAAACGATTTATGAATATATTTTCACATTAATCTATAACTGTGTAATTTAATATCATTATGATATTTTTTGCATATTATATTTTTTTAACAATAAAATCATATATTTATCTTAAGAGCTAACAATCCATCTCCTTATCACATATCTTTTCCATTTCTTTCACAAAAGCCCTATTCCATCAGAGACAAAAGGGATATTAACTTAAGTTCTTGTAAAATAAGCATATCTGATCTCTTGCTCAGCGTATTTACAGAGAATACTTGCCTGGCATATATATTGCTTAAACATAAGCCAGCACACACCAAATGGAGTAAATGAAGTAATCCAATCAAACTGGGGGGGACTATGTCACTTATTCAATCACCCACATATCATTTTTGTGCGGTGATAGTTTTAAATGAATCAAATAGACCAAATATGTATATCGAAGAAAAGAGCGGAAAGGATGATGTTTTATGACAACAAAACGTATTTTATGGGTTCTATGCCTGAGTCTGATGTTGTTATTTTTAAATTTTATCATTACTTCATTTACTCTATATGCTCAGACCACACCATATAATCCTTACTCCTATTACGGATATTCCGGATATAATCCATATGGCTATACGGGATACAGTCCCTATGGATATTCAGGGTATTCTCCTTACAGTTCATATGGGTATTCAGGATACAGCCCCTATGGATATTCCGGGTATTCTCCTTACAGTTCCTACGGCTATTCAGGATATTCTCCTTACAGTTCCTACGGCTATTCCGGGTATTCTCCTTACAGTTCCTACGGCTATTCCGGATATTCTCCTTACAGTTCATATGGGTATTCAGGGTATTCTCCTTACAGTTCCTACGGAAGCTACTATGGCTCAAGCCTTTATGGCGGGCTCTATGGCTCTAGCCTCTACAGTGGTGCGTATGGCAGCAGCCTTTACGGCGGGCTGTATGGCTCTAGCCTTTACAGTGGTGCGTATGGCAGCAGTCCTTATGGCGGGCTCTATGGCTCTAGCCTTTACAGTGGCCTCTATGGTGCCAGCCTTTACGGTGGCTTGGGCGCTTCGGGTGGTCTTTCA
Source organism: bacterium (assembly GCA_049472295.1). GTDB lineage: Bacteria > SZUA-182 > SZUA-182 > DTGQ01 > JAFGSM01 > JBLIRM01. Next base: position 5,620 of record JBLIRM010000036.1, read on the forward strand.
CCATTCTCTATTGGTAATCTATATTATCCGATCGAGACCTCGGCTGGATTAAACTACCAGATCCCGTATCTTGATATTGCATCGCTCCTTGGAGTTGCTGGTTTATATGCCCAACTTTTTCCATATATTTTTGATCCCAGTCTTTTAACAACTGCTGAATAGACTGCCACCGTTGGTGGGTTATATACACCCTGTTTAACACCCCAGTCTCTTGGGGAAGCCCATCCGCTAATCATGGCGGATGGGCTTCCCGCTTTTTCATGGTTATCCGATATCAGACTATCCCAAATAATTTGGCAATTTCGTCATTCTCTGTCTGAGCATCTCATACATCAGAATGCCACCTGCCACACTCACATTCAAGGAATCCACTTTGCCAAGCATGGGAAGACGAACAATCAGATCGCATTCCTCGCGCAGCAACCTCCGAATACCTGTTCCCTCACTTCCTAAAACAAGGGCAATCGGACATGTGAGATCTATCTGATACCAGAGATCCTTCCCCTGTATATCCGTGCCCACAATCCAGAATCCTTTTTTCTTGAGCAGTACACAGGTCTGAACAATATTCGCCACACGGACAATCGGCGTGGAAATCGTAGCACCGGCAGATGTCTTGGCCACAACAGGGGTGATGTTTGCTGCCCTGTATTTGGGGATAATGACACCCTGGATACCGGCAGCATTTGCGGTCCTGATAAGGGCACCCAGATTACGGGGGTCTAAAATGCCCTCCAGGATCAGCAGGCTTGGGGACGAATCAATGTGTTGGAGATCCTGGAGGAGTTCTTCAATGGTCAGTGTTTGCTCTGAATGGGTAAAGGTTTCAACCACGACACCCTGATGGACTTTCCCTGGAAACAATGCCTCAATCTGCTTTTTGGGCACCCTGACCAGGGAAACCTTTTTTTCTCTGGCACACTTAATGATCCGGTCAATGAGGTAACCGCGGGCCTCATTTGCCAGAAGTACCCTCTGAATCGGGGTCTCTCCGGAAAGAATCTCCAATACAGGGCGACGACCAAAAAGCATTGACATGTCGCTATCCTTCTTTTATGTATTTATCTTCCATATGGTTGTGCCATCCGGTTTATCCTCCAAAAAGATATTCAGACCAGCCAGATGATCCCTGATTCGATCCGCCATGGCCCAATCCTTATTTTGACGGCAAACACCGCGCAAATCCACCAATATCTTTAAAAGGTCTTCAGCAAGGTGATCCAATTTCCTCGTCCGGCCCGCTTGCTGAAAAAGGCTCAATACGGCACCCAAATCCTGAACGGCCTTCTTTGAAGCCCTCAGGTCCACGATTCTTTGAGGATTGCCGGGACACTCCCGAAGGGCGAGGTTAATCTCCTTGATGAATTCAAAGATGCGGCCGATAGCGCCTGCTGTATTAAAATCATCATCCATGGCGGATTCAAAATCCTCTTTGAGGGAACGAATGCGATCCAGGCATTCTGCTGATGGCTGCAACTGATCATCCTCAGGTTCACCCAAAAGATCGATATTTCTGAAAGCAGTATAAACCCTTTCGAGTGCCTTCTGTGCCTCTTCTATTCGATCCTGAGCAAAATCGATCGGGCTTCGGTAATGTGTGGAAACAAGAAAGTATCTGATTGACTCTGCGGAATATTTGGAAAGGATTTCCCGAATGGTAAAGAAATTCTTTAGGGATTTGGACATCTTCTCCTGGTTGATGCTCACGAATCCATTATGAAGCCAGTAACGGGCAAATGGCTTGCCGGTGGCTGCCTCAGACTGGGCGATCTCGTTTTCATGGTGGGGGAAGATGAGATCCTTGCCTCCGCCGTGGATATCAAAGGTATCACCCAGATATTTTTGAGACATGACGGAACACTCAATATGCCAACCCGGCCTGCCAGGGCCCCAGGGGCTATCCCATTTTGGCTCTCCGGGCTTGGATCTTTTCCATAACGCAAAATCGAGCGGATCCTCCTTGCGCTCATCAATATCAATCCTTGCACCTGCCCGCATTTGATCCAGATCCCTTCCTGAGAGCTTTCCGTACCCCGGCAACCGCCGGACACTGAAAAAGACATCTCCATCACGCTCGTAGGCAAAGCCTTTGTCAACCAGAAGCCTGACCATAGCGATCATCTCCTGAATATGCTCAGTGGCTTTCGGTTCGATATCCGCCGGTCTCACACCCAATCCTTCAAAATCCTCCACATAGGCATCGATATAGCGGCAGGCGATCTCCTGCGGATCACATCCCTCCTGATTGGCACAGTTGATGATCTTATCATCCACATCCGTGAAATTTCGCACATAGGTCACCTGATACCCTTTATACTCCAAATAGCGCCGGATAACATCAAAAACAAGGGCACCCCGGGCATGTCCCAGATGGCAAAGGTCGTAAACCGTTACTCCGCATACATACATCCCTACCTTGCCATGGACCAAAGGCCGGAATTCCTCCTTTTCTCCGGTCAAGGTATTATATACCACTAAGCTCATGATACTGGACTCCTTTTAAATCATCATTCTTTATCAGCGCGGCTCCAAACAAACCACAGCATAGGCAGCGATGCCTTCTCGAGCAAAAAGGATCAAACCATTGGTCGTGGTTGCCTTAATCGACACCCTGTTATCTTCGATCCCGAGTGTTTGGGAAATTTTACGGATCATGTCCTCTTTATATGGCGAGATGTGAGGAAAATCGGCCACAATGGTGGTGTCCAGATTGCCCACCCTGTATCCGCATTCTTCAGCCATCCCGAGGACCATCTCCAGGAGCCGGATACTCGATATCCCATGGTATTGATCATCCGTATCCGGAAAATGTTCTCCTATATCTCCCCTTCCAATGGCACCCAGAATGGCGTCACAGATGGCATGGACCAGGCAGTCCGCATCCGAATGGCCCAAAAGCCCTTTTGAGCATGGAATCCGGACGCCTCCCAGAACCAATTCCCTGTCTTCCGTTAATGGATGAAGATCAAAACCAAACCCTATTCTCATGAGACAATCCCCATCTTTATAATTTGCTCGGCCAATTGAAAATCCTCCGGAAAGGTGATCTTTATATTCCAGAAAACCCCGGGTATGATTCGTATCGGATGAGGAAGCCTTTCAACCAATGCAGCCTCATCCGTGCCATAGAATCCGTCTTCTCGGGCACGAAGATAGGCTTCTTTGAGTAAAGGCCACTTAAATGCCTGGGGTGTCTGAGCAACCCAGATATCCCCGGAGGAAAGCGTGGAGCGGATCATCCCTTCGCCATCCGCCATCTTCAACGTTTCAGTGACCTTGAGCCCCAGGACGCATGCACCGCTTTTTTGGGCCTCATGAATGCATTCATGGATCTTATTTTGCGGCAAAAAGGGCCTTGCACCGTCATGAACCATAATGATATCATTATCCTCGGTGATATTCCAAAGCCATTTTATGGCAGAGGCCACTGAATCCTGTCTCTCCTTGCCTCCTTCCACAACTTTTTTGACCTTTCTCAGATTATTCCCCTTCAATATATTTTCCCTGACCCATGCAATCTCGTCCTTTCTCACCACTAATACAATCTCATCCACAAGACCCGATTTCTCGAATCTGGAAATAGTATGCACAAGCAGTGGTAAACCGGCCAGGGAGATATATTGCTTTGGTTTATCCTTTCCTATTCTCTTGCCGCTGCCAGCGGCAGGGATAATGACTTTTACGCCCAACTTTGCCTCTCCGAAAAAAGAAAAGCGAAGCATTGCTTCGCTAAATATGGAGGATCACAAAAAATCATTCAGGGTATTCCAACACCCCCTTTTTATATCTCAAAAATCTGATCGATGAGGTGTTGCGCTTCCAGGGATGAAATCTTTTGGGCATGTGAGAGTTCTGTCACAATCAGTTCTTTGGTATCCTCCAGCATCTTTCTCTCTCCAAAACTCAGATCTCTTTTCTGTTTCAGCAGACTCAAATTGCGCAGCACTGCCGCCATCTGAAATATGGACCCACTTTTGATTCGATCGAGATTGTCTTTATAGCGTCTCGTCCAATTTTCCGACATCTCATCGATGTCCCCCTTCAGGATCTCAAAGACCTTAGTCACATCATCCGGACCTATCAGCTGGCGTAGTCCTACTGTATCAGCGTTATCCGTAGGGATCATAACCATACTGTTGTCTGACAATATTCTTAAAATATAGAACTGCTGACTGCTGCCTTGAATTTCCCGGATCTCGATGGCTTCAACTTTACCTACACCCAAGGTAGGATAGACTACCTCTTCACCAACCTCAAACATAGGCCCATCTCCTTTATCATTTAGGTGGGGTTAGATGAATACGGCATTCTGTTCTTTGAGATACTTATTATAGCACAATCATACATCTCAGTAAAATTATGCCAGTTTAAATTTGCAATCCTCATTTGGACCTTTAGTATAAGGGTGTGAGCAGACATATTTGCTCCGCTATTATAAGGATGTGAGCAGATATATTTACTTTGCTAATAGTTAAGGATGGGAGCAGACACATTTACTCCACTTGCCGGGAAGGCTTTTTTGATTTTCTAAGGCTCGCTCCGCTACATTGCAAAGGTTTTTTGATCTTTGATCATCTATAAGGCCACCCGGATAAATCTGTTTCCTGCAGCGACATTTTTCTTGTTAATGGATGGCCCCTCGGGAACCAAAGTCAGAGGTCACAGTCAGGGCCGCATGAAGAGGATTCTCAATCTGGGGTGGGATTGAGAAGCTTAGATCTGCTGATAGTGATACTACATCGTTTGCTGCAGCATGTACAGCTTGTTACGGGACTATGTTCTCCCCTGTAACTTGGCTTGAAGGCGCGTTCGGATAGGAGCCAACCACAATGCTTGTGGTAACTGAGTTAGTCGGGGTAAAGGCATACGGTGGAAGGTTTGCATATGCTATGCCTCTTACAGGGTCATAGCTTGCCCCGAGCAGCTCAAAAGTAGTTATGACTTCATCGTCAGCTCCCAGTTGAGCGAACTCTGCGAAGATCTCAATCCGATATCCATGAGGGAGGGTGCTAACGAAAGTCGATGGAATCTCTAAAGTAACGGCTACTGATTTACTTATATTTACTGAGCTCGTTATTCGTAAAATTTGAGGGAAAGCTGGACCTGCCCCCATTGTTTCGCTTTGATATAGTTGCATCTTAGCAGTAGAGAGAATTTTTGGTAGTGTAAAATAAATTGTGTAAATTTGGGAGCAGTTAAAAATAAAGCGCTTTTCCTTTAAAATGGGTTGATCATCACCGGAAACCCAAAAGAAAGGAGAAGCGCAATGAAAGTAGATATAAGCGTACCAGAAGTAGTAGAGATTTTCAATGAGATCGAAAAATGTCCTAACAGGCTTTTTGATATGATAAGAGTGGAGATCCGGGAAAGAGTAGGAAAATATCTCACGCAGATGATGAGGGCAGAGCTCACCCATTTTCTGGGCAGAGATAGCTACGAGCGCGGCTGTGAAGCAGTCAATCATCGAAACGGCTCCTATGATCGCAACTTTACCCTAAAGGGTATTGGAGAGGTTAATGTCAAGGTCCCCAGGGATCGGAATGCACAGTTCAAAAGTCGTGTAATACCCCGCAGCAAAAGGTATGAAGACTCCATAAGAGAAGATCTATGCATGATGTTTTTAACAGGGGTGAGTACCCGGACCCTGTCTATGATTTCAAAAAGGCTGATAGGCCGGAAGATTTCACCCGGGGAAGTAAGCCTGGCCAACAAGGAACTCATAGATGCTGTGGAGAACTGGCGTGAGCGGGACCTTTCCTCTTTATCGATTAAGTATCTATTTATTGATGGGGTAAATTTCTCTATGAGGGTAAAGGGCAGCATAACCAGGGTCCCCGTATTGGTAGCTATTGGGGTCACCGAGCAGGGCCACAAGCTGGTTATAGGTCTGCAATCCGGAGATAAGGAATCTGCCTCCAACTGGAGAGAATTTTTTAAGGATATAAAACGCAGAGGCCTTGACAGCCAAGCCGTTATCCTGGGTATCATGGATGGCCTGCCAGGGCTTGAGAAGGTATTTGCAGAAGAATTCCCCCAGGCAAAGCTACAGCGCTGCCAGGTCCATGTGGCCCGGAATGTACTGGCTAAGGTGCCCAAAAAGTTAAAAAAGGATGTCGCTGATGATATCAGGTCCATATTCTATGCATCCTCTAAAAAGAAGGCACGGGAGTTATTTGAGACCTTCAGGAAAAAGTGGGAGCAGCATACTCCTTCTGCTGTTAAGTGCCTTGAGCATTCCATTTGCTCATGCCTGACCTTTTTTGATTTTCCATCTGAAGAATGGATCTCTCTGAGAACGACCAATATCATTGAACGTCTCAATAAGGAGTTCAGAAGAAGAACTAAATCTATGGAGATATTGGCAGGCGAAAGTGCCTGCTATACCTTGCTTGCTTTTATATGTTTGAAAATGGAATTGCATTGGCGATCAAACCCTATGGGAAAGGTGCGTTATAACCTCCCCTTCTTTAAAGATAAGGATTTTACAATTTTACACAATTAAGTTGACAGTACCGCAGAAGAGCTATTAGATATATTATGCAAAGATCCTTTTCAGGAACCTCCGCCCTATAAGAAATTAATTGGTGACCTCACTGGAACCTATTCACGTCGTATTAATATTCAACATCGGATCGTATATCAAGTAATCGAAGAAAAAAAAATAGTTAAAATTATTCGTATGTGGACACATTACGAATAAGTATTTGAATTAAAAATATAACGTATAAGCGTTGAATTCGAGCGAGAAGGTAAACCGAAAGGGTCTCGATTATCCATCCAATCCGTCGAGCCTCGATTTCAACGCTTGAACTTCTGCTGGAGCCGACCTGGTGACCCGTTGCGACCTCCTTTGTAAATTGGATGTGGGTCGTGGGGTCACCAGGCGGGTCAGCGTGACGTTGAAGCTGTCGAAAAAGGTCAAAAAGAAGAGAATTTATCTCGCATGAAAAAACATTTTCATTTCCAAACTCCACACCATCATAAGAAGTCTTTTCCTGCACAAAATCAAGGATTAAAAAGAGGGAATTTTTATTAAAAAACCTCTTTAAATTTAATGGGTTGTGTGATATATAGGGGATAATTAAGAACAGTCTCTTCTCATATCCCTTTACATAAATCAGGAGCATTCATGGCAAAATACAAGACATACAATTATAGACAGAATGTTCTATTGACAGTTGATTTTGAAAAACAAATCGTGCCGGGCACCCTTGAGTATACGATTCATACGCTGGTGGAAGAGCGAGATGAATCTTCCGGGAGGCACGATGTTTGCCCTTGATGGGTGCAAGATCCCCTCCAATGCCTCCAAGCAGTGGGGCGGGACCATAGAGGAGCTAAAGAATAAAAAAAGAGAAGATCGAGAAAAAGGTCGTGCAACTGATGGATGCACAGATAGCTGGGGATAGAAAGACTGAGGAGGGATAACTGATGGAATACATTAAAGTAATTGTTCCTGATAAAGAGGGACAGAACATCGATGTGCTCATCAATGGCGAAAAAAATGGGAAGGTTGGAGAGGTCCTCACTATAGGGGAGGAAGGTTTTGTGCTCCTCTCGGTTGACCTCCCCGGTGCAGAAGAGAAAGAAGTAGAGCTTGTAGGCACCACACCACATCATCCAAAAATAGTGGAGATACAGGCATGAAAAAGAAGATATTGTATTTTTCAGGTATTGTCATCGTACTGGCTCTGGTCTTATGGCTTTCTTTCGGGTTCTATGAGCCAAGATATAATGATCCATTGACCAGTGCAAGCTCTCTATCCAAGCCACCGGTCTCAATGCAGGAGCGCCTCCAGGATGATCAAACCCTTCTCTTTGTTGCCCTTTCAGGCGGGGGAACACGGGCCGCTGCCATGAGTTGGAAGACACTCGAAGAGCTGAAAAAGATTCCCTATACTTACAAAAATAGAGAGGGAGAGGAAATCACATCTACCCTTGCAGATGAGATCGATTACATATCGGGAATTTCAGGAGGAAGCTTTGCCGCCGCTGCCTGGTGCCTTTTTAGAGATAATATGGATGACTTTCGTAAAAGATTTATAGAAGAAAACATCCAGTTGAAACTCGCCAAAGGCCTTTTTATTCCTCCGTGGCAGGGACTCAGATTGATTTCTCGAAGCTATGACAGGATCAACATGGCTTCCGAGCTTTATGATCGTGCGGTATTTGATCATAAAACCTTCGGGGATCTCCCGTCACACCCCATTTTATGGATTCATGCCACCAATCTGGCCCTTGGCAACCGCTTTACGTATTCTCAGGAGTACTTTGACCTTATAAAGTCAGATCTGTTAACCTATCCGATAGGATATGGATGCGCCGCATCCTCCGCATTCCCCATACTGCTCTCACCTATAACGGTAAAGAATTACGGAACACCCGCTGTGCTGAAGGAGGATAAAAGATACGCAATGGCCAAGCGCAATTCCAGAAGGGATATTGAAAAGGATTATTACTGCGGAATGCGGGAATTCTTCAACGACAAGACAAATAAATACATACACCTTGCAGACGGTGGCCTGGTGGACAACCAGGGACTGCAATCTATTATCGATCAGTTTGGTACAAACGGCATCATCAATAAAAAGCTAAACGACAGGGATAACCCCTTAAAGCGCCTTATCATCATCAATGTAAATGCAGGGGTAAGACCGGATGACAGCTCGAGTAAATACTCGAATGCGCCCCATATCAACTCTGTTATAAAATACACCATGATCACGTCTATGGATATACTCTCTGCCAAGCGATGGATGGAGATCAAGCGGCTATGCTCGGAAGTGAACAAGGCTGCATTGGAGATTGGATATTCCACAGGGTCGCTTTCAATGTTGGAACTGCCCTATACCATAGAAATAAGTTTCCGGAATATTGAGGATGATGCTATGAGAGCTGAATGTTATGACCTTCCTACCTCATTTTACCTGAATGAAGACCAGATCAATCTTATCAATAGAGCTGTTCCTGTCCTGGTCGAGAAAGACCCTGATATGATCAGACTTAAGCAGGCATTATACCTCTAAGAATGTGCGGGCCCGACCTGGTGACCTTCCTTCGGTTTTTGTGCAAGTTAGAAAGTTAGTTAATGAGCCATCCCAAATGACTCAAGCGATAATTGAAATATTTATCATCCGACATGGACAAAAGGAGTGAAAGAAAGTGAAATCCGATGTGGAATATCTGGAGTTTATGTGGCCTATGAGGCATTTTTTGATCTCATGCGGGGACATCCAGGGCGACTCTAATATCATCGCCGTCAGCTTTTGCATGCCCGTATCAAAAGTTCCCCCGCTCATAGCCTGTGCTATAGGCAGAGAGTCTTATTCGTACGAGCTGATCAAAAAAACTGGGGAATTTATTGTGAATGTTCCTTCAGCAGAGCTAAGGCCAAAGATATATTATTGTGGCTTCAATTCAGGATACAGGGTCAACAAATTCAAGGAAACAGGTCTCACACCAAAACCTGCTCGCAAGATCCGGGTGCCTATAATCGATGAATGTGTCGCCCATATGGAATGTATCGTACAGCAGGAAATGGAAACCGGAGATAAAAGTCTTTTGACAGGTGAAGTGATCGAGGCATATGCAGATGAACCCCTGGTAAAGGGGGAAAGGGAGTTCATATATGCACAGGGCGATTTCCCGCGCAGCATTTATGCGACAAGATTCAATATCTCATAAACCTGTAAAACGAGAGGGTTAAAAGAAGTAAGAACCGATTAAATCCGGAAAACAGGAGGGAGTATGTTATCTAATAAAATCAGAAACATCATACCGGCTGTTTTAATATCAGTGCTCTCCATGATGATCCTTTTTCCAATGAATCACTCACCTGTATATGCGGACGGCAACAAAACAGTCATTGAACTGTGGGAGAATATTAAGGCACCTGCACCGGTTGAATTGAAAGCGGTCAAGATCGACCCGAAGGAAACGGCCTTTTTGATTCTGGATATCGAGGAATTGACCTGCAATTCCGAGCGAAGGCCAAGGTGTGTGGCTTCTGTCTCCGATATCAGGGGCTTTTTAGAAAAGGCCAGGGGCAAGGGTATGGCAGTGGTGTACAGCCTTACCAATAAAGGCACGAGAGAAACCATTCTGCCTGAAGTGATGCCTCTCGGGGACGAACCCATCGTCAAATCGAGTGTGGATAAATTCTTTAACACGGAGCTTGAAAAGATTTTACGTGAAAAGGGGATCAACACGGTTATCATTTCCGGCACAACAGCCGAAGGTGCTGTATTGCATACCGCAACCGGCGCAGCGATGCGAGGCTTCCGGGTGATCGTACCGATTGAAGGAATGTCTGCAGGCACCCTTTATGCCGAACAATATACGGCATGGCATCTTTTGAATGCACCAGGCACCAGGCGGAGTACAACTCTGAGCAGTTTTGAGATGATTGAATTTTGATGGACCCGCAAAAGTCAAAAAATGCCATTGTGCCTGGCCAAGGCTCAGAGTGAAACCACTATACAGCGAAGCAATGACAACTTACTTTTGGTTTTTACCATAGCCTTGCATATCCACGATGCGGCCGTCCCTCAGGCGTATCTGCCGTTGACAGTGACCTGCGATATCGGGCTCATGGGTGACGATGATGATGGTGCGGCCTTCATGATTCAGTGTCTGAAAAAGGTTCATCAATTCTTCACTGGCCTTGCTGTCCAGGTTTCCAGTGGGTTCGTCAGCCAAAAGGATGTCCGGGTCCGTAACCAGGGCACGGGCAATAGCCACCCTCTGCCGCTGGCCTCCGGAGAGCTGGCTGGGTTCGTGATGGGCCCGGTCCGCAAGGCCCACCATCCCCAATACATCCCTGGCACGGCTTTTGGCCTCGCGCCTGCCTGAATAAAGCAAGGGCAATTCCACATTTTCCAGGGCATTCATGCGGGGCAGGAGATTGAAGGTCTGGAATACGAAGCCTATCTTTTCATTTCGAATCTCAGCAAGCCGGTTCTTGGAAAGATCGGCCACGTTCTCCCCCATCAAAAAATACATCCCTGAATCGGGACGGTCCAGACATCCGATGATATGCATGAGTGTGGATTTGCCACTGCCTGACGATCCGGTGATGGCCAGCATATCACCCTTTGAGACTTCAAAGGAGACATCATCCAGGGCGCGGATGGTATTCCCTCCCATGCGATAGGTTTTGACAAGGGACTCTGCGTGAATCATCAGCGTCTCATTCCGCGTCTCACGGTCCTTGCAGGGTTTCTTCCGGAATTGCGCCAGCGGCTTTCAGCCTCCTCACTATTGGCCCTGACGGTCTCCCCCTCGGAGAGGCCTTCCAGAATCTGGATCTTTTGCCTGTCGCTGATGCCTATCTCTATGGGCCTTTCCACTGTATTGCCATCCCTTTTGACCACCTCCGCATAGTGCTTCCCATCCCTGCGGAAAACACCATCAATGGGAATCAGTAAAACGTCATCCGCCTCTGCCACAATAATTTCCACATTGGCCGTCATTTCCGGTTTCAACAGATGCTTATCCGCACCCAGCACCTCCAATTTGACCTCAAAGGTGACCACATTGGAGGTATTGATCCCTTTGGTGGCAATGCGGATGACCTCGCCTTTAAAATGCCTTTCAGGGAATGCATCGGCATTGATCCTGGCCGCTTGTCCCATGATCACGTTCCCGATATCGCTTTCATCCACTGAGGCCAACACGAAAATCCTGGACATATCCGAGAGGGTCATCACTGTGGTGCCACCACTCACATTGGTGATGCCCGAGGAGATGATCTGACCAATCTGGACATTTCTGGAAGATACAACCCCGTCAATGGGCGCAAAGACCTTGGTGTCCTTGAGACGTTGCTGCGCTATGGAAAGGGCAATCTGGTCCGATTCCACCTGTGCCTCTGCCAGATTCACATCCTGTCGTTTCAACTGAAGTGCGGTCTCCTTGTTTTTCAATTCATCCACCTGTATTCTGGCCTGTTCCAGGTCGGCAGCCGCTTGAATGGCTGTTGCTTCGGCAGTATCAAACTCCTCCTGGCTGATGAGTTTCTTGGCCTGAAGCTGTTTCTGGCGTTCCAGTTTGGAGGCCGTCAACCGGGCGTTGGCCTGTGCAGACTTTAAGGTCTCCTTTAAGGCCCTTTTTTCGAGTGTCAGATTCTCCTCTGCAATTTCCAGGTCCAGCCGGGCCTTCTTGAGCCTTGCCTGAGAAGCGGAAAGCGCAGTCTCGGCCTGTCTCACCAGCCTTTGTTCATCCACAGGATCCAGTTCCACCAAGAGGTCCCCCTTTTTTACCTCATCACTGACATCATAGGGCAATCGGATTACCTCGCCGCTGGCCTTGCATTTGATATCCACGTCCAGATTGGCCACCACGCGTCCGGTCGAGGATACCCTCATGGAGATATCCCCCAGTTCAACCTCCGCTGAAGTCATCCCAGAGTCTTCGGCCTCCTTTTCCGCCCGTGCCCTCCTCCAGTAATATATCCCTCCGCCTGCGATCAAAACGATTAAAACAATAATGATGATCCTTTTCATACCCATGCCTTTTTATCTATGGATCAAATCCCCACAAAAAATTAAGAGGGGCCAAAACCCTTCCCTCAAAAAAATGATTCGATATCATTATAATGGTCATGATCCCCTGTGACAAATTTTTTGACATGAAAATCCCGAACCAATCAAACATAAAGGTTGACAGGAATGAAGATTTGACCATTTTTAGACGAATATCTTGATAGGGGAGAATATTATTCTGCATGGGTATAGGATGGATAAGCCAGGTAAAAACATCTGAAGTCATGTGATGCAGAATCGATCTGGTTTGTTTTTGTTTTATCGGAGAAAAAGATGGTGGATTTAAAAAAACTCTTTGAGAAGCAGGCAGAATTAGAAGAGACCTGGTATCCTGAAGACGGCATGGAACGGATTTGCTCTTTCGTATCAAAATTCAGGGTGAAAAGGGGGGCATGCGTCCTGAATATCGGTCCAAGGACAGGAAGCTTACTGCCAATCCTCAAAAGAAAGGTCCGAAAAGAAGGCAAAGTCATTGCACTGGATGATTCGTATGAGATCCTGAAAAGGTCGAAAAAGAAAAGGTCAAAGGTACCCACCCTTCATATTCAAGCCAATGTGGAACATATTCCCCTTCCGGATGATTCCTGTGATTATGTGATCTGCTTTTCCATATTCCCATCATTCACGGACAAAAAAAAGGCCTTTCTGGAAATGACCCGGGTCCTGAAAAATGAAGGGAAAATTCTGATCGCCCATATCGTCCGATTCAAAGCAGGAAAATCCCCAATCTATTGTTCTTTCGATCAATCCCTTTGCAGGCTTTATGAACCATCTTCACATCAGGGACTCATCCGATCCATGGGGATGATCTCTAATCCCCCTACCCCATCCGCCACATAGATATACCCACCCTGAATCGCCAACTCATAAGCGTTTCCCTGTGTGTCGCAACTACCGATAATCTTAGGATTAAATGGATCCTTTAAGAAAGCTCACTTTACACCTTGCGGTATATCAGAAGGGGTGGTTGGTTCGGTGTCGGAAAGATCTGTCAATTCTAAAATATGGAGGCCCATTTCGCCATCCGCCACATAGGCATATTGGCCCCTGATGGCAATGCTGCGGGCATTACCTGGCGTATCATAACTCTCCAAAAGCCTCGGGCGCTCCGGGTCACTTATATCAAACAATTGGACACCCCTTGCACAATCAGCGATATATGCGAGTCCCCCACTGATGCTCACACCACAACTCTCTCCAGGTGTGTCCGCCCCTCCAACAAGCCTCGGATTGGCCGGTTTGCTGATGTCTATGACTTGTATCCCCATTTCCATATCCGCCACATAGGCATGGCTTCCGTCAGTGGCTATCTTCTGAGGGCTTCCCGGTGTTTTTACGGTACCCATGGGCCATGGATTCTCCGGCTGACTCACATCAATGACCTGGATGCCCTTCTCCTTGTTTGCCAGATAGACATAATTCTCCCGGACGGCGATACCGCAGGTGCTGCCCTTAGCATCACATTCCGCCAGAAGAAAAGGGTTCACCGGATCACCCAGATCCATCACCAGCAAACCCCGCTGACTGTCAGCCACATAAAGGATATCTCCCTTCAAGACCAGTCCGCACGCATACCCTTTTGTATCATATCTTCCAAGATCCGTTGGGTGTGCAGGATCCTTGATATTAATGATTTGTATACCGCTTCGACAATCCGCCACATAAGCCACTGTCCCATCAATGACAATATCGCAGGCATAACCCGGGGTGTTAAAACTCCCCATAAGCTTTGCACTGGTTGGGTCAGTGACATCAATGATTTGGATGCCGCTCTCCCCGTCAGCCACATATGCATAATTCCCTTCGATCCTCACGAGACGTGCATCACCGGGCGTATCATACCCTCCAGTTCTATGCATTAGGGTATCCACATCCCTGACCTTGGGAGTCTGTAAAGGTTCAGCCTCACAGATAGACGGGCATACAAAAAAAGCTTCTGACAGGACATGGGATGGACAGAGGCATCGACTCGCCATTGAAGAGATATTCGAATATTTAGGAGCAATAGAGAAAAACATGAGAAAAAAGAATAAAGTGATGAATAATAAAAACCTTTTCTGACACATTATATCCTCTCCTTTATATTGGTATTCCGGCTCTCCAGAGTATATCATCATGTTAATCCTATTTCATAGTCTACTGTTTTTTCCTAAAAAGGTTCAAATACCTGCTACAAAAACATAGTGCCGCGTCAATCAAGAAATCTCATTCCGAGCGAAGCGAGAAATCTTAAGATTTAAGAGCCTGTTCAGAGTCAAACGAGAAATTTTCTTCGGCTCCTCGAAATAACATATTATTGTTGACATGACACAAGGAGCTTGTTCGAGAATAGCATCGGCAGCCTACATATTCAAAGAGTATTATAAACCACTGGAGTCCAATTTTTTCTCTGCAATCAACCAAGACTTTTCATATAAATCCCAAAAGATTATAATTAAAGGAATTCTTTTTGATACGTAGGAATGCACATGGATATCTTTCTGAAAATGAAAAATAGGATTATCTTCTACCTGGCGCCGTTACTGCTTATGGGTCTCCTTTTGGTCTCAGCAGGGGTCTGTCCTGCAACATCAAATCAACAGCACCAGAATAACCATGACCGTCATCATACCGAGGATAAAAACGGTGACGGTAAGACGGATCTCTGGGGATATTATGACCCGGAGGGGAAACTCGAAAGGGTGGAAATGGATTCTGATTTTGACGGTGTTATTGATACATGGCAGGAATACGAAGATGAAACAGTGCATCTTGTGGTGCGCGACACCAATGCCGACGGCCTGAAGGACACCTGGGATTACTATGAGAAGGGCACGCACACCAGACAGGAAAAGGACAGGAATCAGGACAGCAATATAGACCAATGGGTATATATGGGTGACACGGACAGAGTCATCAAAACCCTGATGGATGAAAATCAGGATAATCAACCCGATGTGCAGATCTTCTTCGACCAGGAAGAAAGGCCAAAAACAGAAGAAAGGGATACGGACTTCGACGGCAGGGCGGATGTTATCATGAATTATACCGATGGTGAGCTCTCCGATATACAAAGGGACAAGGACCATGACGGGAAGATAGATGTATGGGATGAGTATGAAAATGGCAGACATCTCCGGCAGGATACGGACGAAAACGGGGATGGAGCCTGGGACAACTGGCTATTTTTCGATGCAAACGAGCAAATCCAAACCCACCAGCAGGACAGTAATTTTAACGGCAGGATCGATCTGAATACGAAGGCCTGCCGCAGCGCGCTTGACTTTCTGGTCGGTCTCATAGAAGACGAACTCATGAATCCC
>JBLIRM010000037.1:0-21441 GCA_049472295.1 bacterium
GCAAAAAGCCTCCAACAAAACTTTGTCAGGCGGAGCAAAGCGGAGCTACTATGTTGCTCTTTCCAACTACAGAAAATTCGGCAAAAAGCATCCCTATACGCTACAGTAAAGATGTCTGCTCACGGTAATGGGGGGGAGAATAAAACATCCATGGTGCAAACTGATCGCTTTGCTAAGGAAAGTTGACCTTTTCTGTATCGTTCTATAAATATATCCACTCACCAGCTATAACTATGTTGGTGAAATATCAGCAGTCCTGTACCTGGTCTGACCAATCCCTCAAAAATGTCTATATATGAAGGATCTCACACTTTTTTCTCATAAAAAAACATTCAAAAATGCTGCTTTAGCACCACTGGCTTTCAATGATCTAATGACAGAAGTGATGCAGTCTGTCTGGTTCCCCGTTTTTAATCAATAGAATAGAATATATTTTGCCTTTTAGCGGTTGATGGCACATCCCTTGCTCTCTAATGAATCCCGTATCAAGAGATTTCATTGATTCAAAAGTTTCTTTATTAATCTTATCAAAAATTCATTTAAAGATTTCCATTCAGGCAATCAGATTGGTTGATGCAGGTCTAAAGATCAACTTTGTATTCTTAAAGAGGTTACAAAGAGCATAAGGGGCTCATATGAAACATGCATTCAAAGCCAAAGGTGATGTCCGGATTACCCATGACGGAGAGATAAAGAGGGAGATCGAACGCACCAATGCCAGAATGAGACATTTCCGTGGTGTGGCTGCCAGTTTGATGAGCGAGGCGTTTAGGCTCTGGCAGCAGATTTGTGAGGCCTGCCAGGACCCCAGGACGTGTGACGAGATCCTGGAAGGCATTAGTGATCCTTCGGACCCAATTCCTTCTTGTGGATGGCCGGAATTCAGGGAAAAGCTCCATCTCCTCGGACATTATATCGATTATACGCGGAGGCTTTGTGAAGGTTCTATTGAAAAGACCTCAAAAGATGAAAGTGAGGTTCAAGATGCAGAGAGAGTTTAAGGTCATTTCAAATACAGGTAAAAAGAGTGAGACACGTTCTCATAAAGTGATTTCTCCTGATGAAAAAAACAGGCATTTTCAAAAGATTCTCGGCTCCGTTTTGCAGGAGGCAGAGGACACATGGGGGGATATCTGGAACCAGTTTCAGGGCTCGGTCACCGAGGGGATTTTGATATCATCCGAGGCAGCGGAAGGCCGGTTCATTCCCAATTGCGGTTGGCCTGAATTTCTGGAAAAGATCTGGCTTCTGAAACATTACCTGGATTACGCAAAGAGATTTTGTGATAAAAGGGCGTAGGAAGGATAGATATCATGAAAAAAAAGGATAATTGTCAGGAATATGTGGAAGCATTAATCAGGAATAACGGTAGTTCTGATGCTCTGATTACCATATTGCAGGATGTGCAATCCGAATATAAATATCTCCCCAAAGATGCCCTTAGAGAGGTGGCTGCTGGTTTGAATCTGCCGCTCATTCAGGTTTTCGGGGTCGCCTCATTTTTCAGGGCCTTCAGTCTCACCCCACGAGGAAGGCATTGTGTCAAGGTTTGTCTGGGCACGGCCTGTCATGTTCGCGGGGCTTCCGCCGTGCTCGAGGAACTGGAAAGGGAGCTTGGCATAAAGAATGGCCAGACCACGGAGGATATGCATTTTACCCTAGAAACTGTCAACTGCCTGGGCGCATGTGCCTTGGGTCCGGTTGTGGTTGTGGATGAAACGTATTACGGACAAATGAATCCTGGCAAGGTGAAGAAGATGCTGGACAACTATAAGAAGACAGTCGAGGCGAATCGATGATGAAAAAGATAAAATCCCCTAAGGAATTAAAAAATCTGCAGGAATCTTTGGCCAAAGGGCGGACAACAGGAAAGCCCGGTATCGTCATATGTGGCGGGACCGGATGCCGTGCTTACGGATGCGAGGCGGTATTCAACGCATTCGAAAAGGAAGTGAAGCAGCAGGGCTTGGGCGGAAAAGTGGATCTGAAACTCACCGGGTGTCATGGTTTTTGTGAATGCGGCACCCTGGTGGTCGTTTATCCGGAAAAGATCCTTTATGTCCGGGTCTCGCCGGAGGATGTCCCGGAGATCCTTTCCGAAACCGTAAAGAACAAGAGGGTCATCGAGAGACTTTTGTATACCGACCCTGTGAGCGGTGAAAAGATAAGGCATGAAAATGATATCCCCTTTTATAGGAAACAACAAAGATTGATATTTGGCAGCAACGGCATGCTTGATCCCGCAAAAATAGAGGATTATGTGGCAATTGGCGGATATCAAGCCCTGGGCAAGGTCCTCTTTGAGATGAAGCCGGAAGAGGTCATAGAAGAGATCAAGAGATCGGGATTGCGCGGGCGTGGCGGAGGCGGCTTTTCCACAGGCAAGAAATGGGAATCCTGCAGGAATGCCCCCTCCAGAAACGGTACCCGATATGTGATCTGTAATGCTGATGAAGGCGATCCCGGGGCGTACATGGATCGAAGCCTTCTGGAAGGAAACCCGCACTGCGTGATAGAGGGGATGCTCATAGGTGCTTATGCCATTGGAAGCCACGAAGGGTATGTCTATGTGAGGCATGAATATCCCCTGGCAGTGAAAAATCTGGAGATTGCTTTAAAACAGGCCAGAGAATACGGCCTTTTGGGAGAAAATATTCTGGGGTCCGGTTTTGCATTTGAGATCAAGATCTCCAGGGGGGGCGGTGCCTTTGTCTGCGGGGAATCAACCGCACTCATGGCATCCCTGGAAGGAAAGATCGGGGAGCCGCGTGCCAAGCATATCCATACCACCAGCAAAGGTTTTCATGGTCATCCTACCAATCTCAACAATGTGGAGACCTGGGGGAATGTCCCCATGATCATCAACCGGGGTGCGCAATGGTATGCCGGGATCGGAACGGAAGGGAGCAAAGGCACCAAGATATTTTCCCTAGTGGGAAAGATAAAGAACACCGGCCTTGTGGAAGTCCCCATGGGTATCAAGCTCAGGGAGATCATCTATGATATCGGCGGGGGGATTCCCAATGGTAAGAAATTCAAGGCCGTGCAAACAGGGGGCCCTTCCGGCGGGTGTATTCCGGAGAGTCTGATCGATCTGCCGGTTGATTTCGACAAGCTCACTGAGGTGGGTTCCATGATGGGCTCCGGGGGGATGATCGTGATGGATGAATCCACCTGTATGGTGGATGTGGCCAGGTATTTCATAAAATTCCTCACGGAGGAATCCTGTGGTAAGTGTACGCCCTGCAGGGAGGGACTCGACCGGATGCTCGATATCCTGACGGATATTACGGAGGGGAAGGGGAATGAGGGTGATCTGGATCTGCTGGAGGATCTCTCCGGCGCCGTAAAGGATGCCTCGCTTTGTGCCCTGGGTGGGAGTGCCCCCAATCCTGTGCTTTCCACGATCAGATACTTCCGTCCTGAATATGAGGCCCATATCAAAGAGCATCGCTGCCCTGCCGGTGTGTGTAAGACACTGATCACATTTTCTATTGATGAAGACATCTGCACGGGTTGCGGAAAATGTCTCAGAAACTGCCCGCAGGAGGCAATTAAAGGCGAGAAGAAGAAGCCGCATCAGATTGCCCAGGATCTGTGTATCAAGTGCGGGCTTTGCCGGGATAACTGCACCTTCGGTGCTGTCATAGTTGCATAGAAAGGATGGATTATGGTTGAGCTTAACATTGACGGAATGAATGTTAAGGTACCTGAGGGTACCTCGGTTCTGGAAGCCGCAAGAAGCATGGGGATAGTCATTCCTACCCTTTGCCACGATCCCGGCCTGAGTGACTATGGCGCCTGCCGCGTCTGTTTGGTGGAGGTGGTCAAGGGGGATCAATCCAAGCTCGAGGCCTCCTGCATGCTGCCTGCCGCTGATGGCATGGTGATTCTGACCAACTCCGAGCGGGTGATTAAAACCAGAAAGATCATACTGGAACTGCTTCTGGCATCCTGCCCGAATTCCAAGAAACTTCAGGATCTGGCCTCGAACTTTGGCGTGAATAAAATCCGGTTTAAGATAAAGGATAAAAATTGTACCCTTTGCGGTCTTTGTGTGCGTTACTGCAAGGAGCAGATGCAATCCGGGGGGATCGGTTTTGTGGGGCGCGGCACTTCCCGCAAGGTATCCACAGCCTTCGGTATGACTCCCGAAGAGTGCCGCAACTGCGGCGGATGTGAATGGATCTGTCCTGCCTGCGAACGTGCCTGCACCGCAGGCAATCTCAAAGATGGTTTGTGCGGGGCATGTCAGAACCTGATGCCTGTCGAGACCTGCAATGTTTGCGTGGGCTGCTCGGAAAGTGTGGGCGCAAGAGGGCATAAGGTTTTTTAGATGCGCCGTTTCATCATAAGGCTGTAATGCTTTGTCAATGACTTTTACGAATCCATCAATGTTGACTAATAAAAAAATAATAAAAAAATGAAAGGAGTCATCGCATGACTTTAACACGGTATAATGCAACAGCTGCCACACTTACAAAAAATAGAACCGGAGGCGATTGGTGCCCTATAAGCGGGATGTGTGTCACATGCGTTGATGGCTGTATCGGTATGTGTGAAGTGGGCAAGAGCGCATACCGTGGTCATGAGGTCATATATCCGCAGCCCTTCGGAATCACCACCATGGCTTCTCAAAAGGATTATCCGGTGGATTTGTCCCATTTCAATATAATGGGAACGGCCGTGGGCGCCATCGGGATGGAAGAGGATTCCGACAAGGCCATTTTTCCCAATGTGAATCTCGAGACGAGCCTGGGTAAGGACAAGGGAATCAAACTGAGCTTGCCATTTGTGATCGGTGGGCTGGGTTCCACAAATGTGGCTGCGATCAACTGGGATGGCCTTGCTATAGGGTCGGCCCTGGCTGGAACAGTACTGACAATCGGGGAGAATGTCTGCGGCATGGATGTCGATTCCAAGATCGAGAATGGGGTGGTGGTCTCTTCTCCCGAGCTTGACCGAAGAGTGAAGCTTTTTAAGGACTGGCAGCGTAACGGATACGGCGCTATTGTTTTGCAGGCCAATGTTGAGGATACGCGCCTCAAGGTCCAGGAATATGCCATTAAGAAACTGGGTGTCGAGGTTGTGGAACTCAAATGGGGTCAGGGTGCCAAGGATATCGGAGGGGAGGTCAAAATCAGGAACCTTGAAAAGGCCCAGCTTCTCAAAAAACGAGGCTATGTCGTGCTTCCGAATCCCCTTGACCCAGCAAAGATAGAGGAATTCAAGCAGGGTGTATTTACCGAATTTGAACGGCATTCACGCGTGGGAATGGTGACTGAGGAGAGCTTTGTGCAGCGCGTTGAAGAGTTACGCAAGGCAGGTGCCAGATATGTGACCTTGAAAACGGGTGCTTACAGACCTGCAGACCTTGCCCGTGCCGTCAAGTTCTCCTCGATTGCAAAGATCGATTATCTTACGGTGGATGGCGCCGGGGGTGGCACAGGCATGAGCCCTTGGAGAATGATGAACGAATGGGGTGTACCCACGGTGGAAATCTGGTCCCTTCTGCGCAAATATTGTGACCGCCTCGCCAAAAAAGGGGAGTATGTTCCGGATATTACCCTGGCCGGAGGATTTACCATGGAGGACCAGATCTACAAAGGATTTGCCATATGCGCCCCTTACTGCAAGGCCATCAGCATGTCCAGGGCCCCACTGGCCGCGGCCATGGTGGGTAAAACCATTGGAAAGGCCATCGAAGACAACCAGCTTCCGGTGTATCTGAGCCGCTTCGGGGATAGGAGAGAATCCATATTTGTGACTGCAGAGGAACTGAAAAGGGAATATGGCAAGGATTATCAAAGGATACCCACCGGGGCCATAGGTTTGTATACATACTACCATCGGCTTGCACAGGGGCTCCGTCAGTTGATGTGCGGGTCCCGGAAGTTTGCACTCCAGTACATCAGCACCGATGATATTGCTGCACTCAGTCCGGAGGCATCAAGGATCAGCGGAATCCCCTTGGTTACCGATATTGATGCAGAGGAGGTTGAGAAGATACTTGGTTAGGGATTCAATATCCTGATTTTTCAAGACCCCGAAGGTTTGCTTTGGGGTCTTTTATTTTATTTTTTGAGGTCCATTTTAAACACAAGGCTTTCGGATGAAAATCGAAACGGATCAGAACATCGTCGCAATTCTGAGCGTATTAAAGGGCGCCCAAAAGCCTCTTGGCGGGGCAACCATCTCTGAAAAGATCCAATGCTTTGGAATCCACCTGAGTCCCCGGACCGTTCGATACTATCTTGCACTGACAGACAAAGCCGGGTTTACAAAGAATTATGGAAACAGACTTGGCCGCATGATCACACCCAAGGGTAAAAAAGAGGTGGATGATGCCTTTGTCATCAAAAAGATCGGCCTTGTGAGTTCAAGGATAGATGCCCTCTCATATAAGATGCAATTTTCCTTGTCCGACCTCAGTGGAGATATTGTTTTAAATGTTACCACCATTAGCCCGGAAGACTTAAAAAAGGCTAAAGGTTGCATGCGGATTGTTTTTCAAAAGGGATTGGGCATGGGCCAATTACTTATCTTCGGGAAACAGGATAGTTGCTTGGGGAATTTTTCTATTCCCTCCGGCAAAATAGCTATTGGGACTGTATGCAGTATTACTATCAATGGTTTATTTTTAAATGCTGGTATTCCTGTGTTTTCAAGGTTCGGGGGACTCCTTGAAATGAGAAGAGGCAGGCCTGTCGGATTTACAGAGATTATCAAGTATGGGTGTTCAACGGTGGATCCGCTGGAAATCTTTATTAATAGCCATATGACTAATGTGACGGAAGCAGCGAACTCCGGAAACGGAATCATCTGTGCAAGCTTTCGTGAAATACCCGACATTGCCATTCCGGAGGCCATCCGGATAAAAAATAGACTAATGGAGATCGGGTTGGATGGGATTTTACTGATTGGGAATCCCAGACAATCCTTATTTGATATCCCGGTGCCTCAGGGTAGGGCACCCATGATCCTTATCGGAGGGTTGAATCCCATTGCTGCATGTGTGGAAAACGGCATCAAGACACAGAATTTTGCCATGAAGACATTATGCGAATTCAAAAAATTAGTACCTTATAATCAATGTGAGAAAGGATCGGAAGGACTATAGTATAATAGTTTTTTCAGGATATATTGCATTCCGGAGTGCATGCAGACTTCGATCAAGAGTTAGGACTCGAGATTGTCGATCTTGAAGGCCCGTTTTCTTTCCCTGCGGCTTATTCCTTGCAGATACCGGATGATGTCCTCAGGCAGCGCACCAATGAAACGGATATAGGTTGAATTGTAGAAGTATCTTATGGCATTGATCTTTTGAACATTGTGTGGATCATCCACCAGGACTTCAATCATGCCGTTATTGATCCTGAATGGTGACCATAGGTCCTTCATGAAAAACTCCGGACAGAGCCCGTTGAGCAATCTTTTGTCTATATAGAACTTGGGATCGAAGTCGGCAAAGGGACAATTATAGAAATTGGCGAGGGAATCCAGGATATCCTTCTTGCTGATGTTGAATTCGTTTCTCAAAATGGATATGACCCCGCTACCGGTCTGCCTGGATGCAATGATAATATTGTTCAGCTCCTGTTCCGTAATGAGGCTGTTCTGGACAAGATAGCTGAATTTCGTAGGTGCCTTTCTTTGACGGGCAGTATGATTATAGAAGGCAATACCCAGGGTATTGGCAATCTCATTGATGGACAATATTTCTTGCTGGGTGTATTTGCCCCCGCTTTTTTTATTTATCAACTGAATGACACCCAGGGTTTCATCCTGGAAGAATATGGGAGACGCCAGTACCTGTTTGGTCCGAAAACCGCTCTGGATATCGAAGGATTGATTAAAATCGAGTTCAGGATCGATCTGTTTTAACTCTTCAGCATTGTATGCATCCTCTATGATAATATTGGTCTTGGCATGAGCGGCAAATCCTGAGATGCTCTTTTTGTCGATCATGACCCTGATCTCACCGATTTCGTTACCCACCTTGTATTTTGAAAAAAGCTGGTTTTTCCCCTTATCCACTGCATATAGAGTAAGTTTTTCAGCATCAAACAATTCCAGAATTTGGCCCTGTAGATTGAGAAAGATTTCTTCCAGGTTTTTGGCGGCATGGATCGAATTGGTGATCCTGAGAAGTTTTTCCTTATAGGTTAATTCATCTTGTAACTGCTGCAGATCTTTCTCTTGTTCCATGGTATCCATCATAAGATATCCCTGTCCTTAACTTTTTTATGAAAAGATATTTGTATTTTGATATATTTAATTGTTCGGCATTTTTCTCCAAAAAGTTAGATTTTTGGTTAGATAGAATTCTTTTTTTTGTATACGGATTCGAATCATTTGCTAAAAATCAGACAGGATGTATGATTTCAGATTTGTTGCAAAGGCGTTCGATGGGTTTTTCGCAGATATAAAATCCCCAGCATATTGCGAAGATATTGTTCATTGCTGATGTTTTCAACCGGGAAATGGACGATGGATTTAAAATAATCCGTGAGTTCATCATAGAGATGCATTCTGGATTCAGGAAGAAGCCTCTCTCTTCTAAGGATAGCCTTGAGAAGCATGGATGCCTCGCGCGGGGTGATTTGCTGTCGTGCCCTTGAAATCAGATGGGGATAATTATAAAAGGAGTTGAACTTGTCGGGTGCAATATTTTCGATATGAGGCGGGGAGAAATGCCTGTCATAGATTACCACGGTGGCTGCAATCATATCCCCGATGCGTTGATTTTTTGAAGAAAACATACAGATGAAGCCACCCAGGAGATAAAAAACCGGTATGGCATCTATGACTCGAAAGAGATTTCGAAGTACAATCTGGCCGAGTTTTAGCTGGAATCCATCCTTGTCCAGTACGCGGAGCTTAAAAAGCTTCTTGCCTGGGGTTTGCCCTCTGAGCCGCCATTCAAATACGATATAATACATCCAACCGGTCACCAACTGGGAAAAAAGGATGAATGCCACCTTGAACTCTGGATTGATCAAAGAAAATACTCCTCCCAACTTGGTCATTGCCCCCACGATAACTGTAATGAAAAGAGAATCGATAATAAGGGCGATCATCCTGGAGCCCGGGCCTGCAAGGGTGAGTGAAAGGCTGATGCCTTCGGGTGTGGTTATAAATAGACGATTGGTGGTTGATGAGTCGTGAGTTGAGATGTCTAATCGATCCGGCATGATTTAGGTCCCTGATTCCGTTTTTTCCTTGCCCAAAAAACCAAAGTAGTATATCAAAAACAATACCTCGATTATCCCAAATAATATCTTAAAATTGTAGGGTATGATGGGTGCGTGATACTGAGAGAAAAAGGCCTCCACGATGCCTGCCCAGACGAGTAATGAGCTCAGTCCAAAAAAGAGTGTAAGAATTTCCTTGCCCGCCATGGATAGTTGAGTGATACGGGAGTGGGGTCCGCCTTTCAGAAGGGATTTGGCAATAAGAAACCCAGCCTGCCCGGCAATGAGTATGGCCCATATCTCGAAGGCACCATGGGGCATAAGCCAGCCCGCAGCAAAGGTACCGACCCCGAACCTCAGGTAATCTCCAATCACTGCACCCAGGATGATGCCATTATAGAAGAGGAGAATCAGGGTGCCTAAACCGAATGTAATTCCCAGGACCAGGGCAAAGAGGGACACCTGTATATTGTGGGTGATCAGATATGAAGAAAAGGATATCTTTTGACCGTCCAGGGCCTTGTTCCTTCCCTTTTCTTCCTCCAATACCCTTTGATATGGGGAGCCCTCCAGATGGGAGAAGCGTATCAGGATATCCTTTGCCTGGGGATCAAGCATAATTGCGGATCCTCCCAGAAATGCCCCCACCAGCATGGTGATCAGGGCAAGGTAGAATAGGTTGAGATGTTTTCTGAAGACATTGGGGAATGTGACCAGATAGAATTCTTTGAATCGGATCCTCCATTTTCTTCTCTGTATGCTATAGATCTCAGCATATGCCCTGGAGACCAGACCTTCGAGATAGTCTATCAGTTCCGATTCCGAGGAGAATGTCTGGATTCGGTTGAGATCCGAGGATGTCTGGTGGTAAAGGTAATAGAATTGATTGCTCTCGTTGAAGTCGAATGATTTGAATCCTACCTGGTGGATTCGGTCGAGCATCCTTTCCAATGCCTCCCAGTTTGCCTTGTTCTGTGTGATAAACCTTTCCACATCGAAGATCATAGGATCTGCCTCCGTTTGATGCTCAGATAGTGCTCAATCACACCCAGAGAGAATTGATTTGGTGGGAATCGAAGCATGTCCACATTTTTCTTTTTCAGTCTGGAGGAAAATTTTTCCTGTTCATTATTGGAGAGTTGGGCCGCCAGCTTTTCATATATCTCGGATACCTGGGTAACCGGTTCCCTGTCAAACAAGAGATTCGGTTCATATCCGTTAAATGTGCAGACCGTGGCAAGATGGGAACCCCTGATAATAGATACATCATTGAAGAAATTTGAGGCCAGACCCGGATCTTCAAGATTGGTGAATAATAA
Source organism: bacterium (assembly GCA_049472295.1). Taxonomy (GTDB): domain Bacteria; phylum SZUA-182; class SZUA-182; order DTGQ01; family JAFGSM01; genus JBLIRM01. The sequence continues at coordinate 10,514 of JBLIRM010000037.1, forward strand.
TATCAATCCCCTTTTCCTGAGTCGCTGTCTGATAAAGATAAAAAGGTTTTCAAAGTCCGGGGTGACAGGTTTGGGTGTAAGATCATAAAGCAGATTTCTCAGGACCCCGAAATGGGCTCTTCCCCTTCCTGCAGGACAGTATCTGGAGATCTTGTCCGCAAAGGTTATGAGACCGAGCATGTCACCCATGCGCTCACAGCATAACTGCAGCAGAAGGATACCCTCGATGGCCACGTCCAGATTGGATCGGTTTCCGAATTTGAGGTGGGAGGATCTGGAGTGATCAAGGGCAATATAGATTTGCTGGGTTCGCTCCATCTGAAAGACCTTGGTAATGGGTGTCCCTTTTTTGGCTGTGGCCTTCCATGCAATGTCCGAAAAATTGTCATCCGGCAGATAGTCTCTCAATTGTTCGAATTCCCTTCCATGACCAACGATCCTCTGGGAGCGCAGACCGGATTCCGTCCTCAGGAAAAGGCTGGCAGCCAATCTCTGATTATCGAGGAATATATTTGGATATACCCTGATCAGGTCATTTCTTTTTCGTTTTTGTCTGAGCAAGAAAAATCCGAGACTGGATCTTATTTCCAGACAAACGGTTTCTATTTGTTTTTGACCCCTTTTGGCTGCTGTCAGTGTGACTGGAATGATATGCTCTGTATCATGGTCTACATGTTCAAGGATTTCAGCAGGATTGAACATGATATCCTTATCCGCATCAAAGGCAATCCGAACTGAAAGGGGATGTCTGGAGGTGTTTGCCAGGGTTAAATGTATCTCTTTGCCTTTGTTTTGTATAAGTGATATCTCGGAGGGCAGGCTGATTTTGGTCTGCTCAGGGAACCTGCGACTGATCATCCAGTCGATCCCGCATAAAAAAAAGATGAGAAGCAGCCAGTTAAGAACAACATAAAGGATCCCGGGATATATCCCTGCCAGCAATGTCAGGGGCAGAAAGAAGGAGGTCCAGATTATCAGCTTTTGGGAGGGAAGAATGCTCATCTGGGGATCTCACATTGTTTGATAATATCGTTGATGACCTCTTCGATCCTGAGGCCTTCAATCTCATATTCCGGCCTTAATATGAGCCTGTGTGAAAGCACCGGGATCACCATGTCCTTGATATCGTCGGGTGTCACAAAATCACGGTTGCGAAGCACGGCAAGCACCCTGGATGTATATAATAATGCCTGGCTTGCCCTGGGACTGCCCCCGATTAAAATGGAGGGGAATTCACGTGTCTTTCGGATAATTTTAACGATATACCGGACCAATTCCTCCTCAATGGTAATCAGATTCAGGGAATGTTTGACCATGGACAATATCTTTTCATTCAAGATCTTTTCCTTTAAGACCTTCTCCAGGTTGTCTTCCGGTGCGTCATTCTGGGAGATTTTTGAGATCAGTGTCACCTCATCCTGCTCTGCGGGATAATCAATGGAGATTTTGATGAGGAATCGGTCCTTCATGGCCTCAGGAAGGGGATATGTGCCTTCGAACTCAATGGGATTCTGGGTGGCAAAGACAGTGAAGTTATCCGGTAACTGGTAAGTGGTGCCGTCGATGCTCACCTGTCTCTCCTGCATGGCCTGCAGAAGGGCTGCCTGGGTCTTTGCGGGTGCCCGGTTTATTTCATCCCCCAGTACAAAACAACTGAATATGGGGCCTTTGACCAGTGTAAATTCGGATGTCTTCATGTTAAAGACATTATTGCCTGTAATATCCGAGGGCATGAGGTCGGGAGTGAACTGGATCCGGTTGAAACTGGTGGAAATGATTTTGGCGATGGCCTTTACCATCAGGGTCTTTGCAATGCCGGGCACACCCTCCAAAAGGGCATGACCACCGGAAAAAACAGTGACCAGAGCAAGATCGATGACCCTCTCCTGTCCGATGACAATCTTGGCCAGATGATCTTTGGCCTTTTGCAGGCTTTCCTTAATGATTTCGGTTTGGTTTGTCATAAGCGTCTCCTCTCCATTCTGAGATTGCTTCGTCGCTGCGCTTCTCGCAATGACATTATTACAGAGGTCTTCTTTTATCTTTAATCATACAGGAGATTTCATTATAAAGGTTCAGGAGATCTTCATCCCTTTCCATCCATTTCGATTTTGTATGGTGCTTTAGCAGATCGATATCCGATTTATTTCTCTCCACGAATAATCTGTTTCGGCTCGATTTGATCCATTGCTCCAGAGAGATATCCAATAGTTGATCTTTGACAACGCTCTTGGTCAAAATATGGGTGTAACCATCCAAGGATGACCGGACCCTTGGAGTTTCTAACCAGTGCCTTGGAATGGGTTTCCGGAAACTGGGCAAGACATGCCAGAGATAGAGAATGAAAATAAGGATCAGATAGGCAATAAACCAGTAAAGATGATATTTTTTGAGTAAAAAGCTGATCCCTTTTCGAGAAGATATCCCGTGATGATATTCGTCAACCAGCACCTGTTTCCTTCCATCCATGATCCAGGTAAAAAATCTGACCGGAGGCTCTTTGATCAAAGATTCATTGGAAATGAAGTAGGTCTCGGAGCAGATGATCATATCACCCTTGCCATGGGTCAGCAGGAGCACAATATCCCTATCATTGATTGAATAAACGGTCTGTGTCCTGGGCCATTCAGAAATAAGGGGGGAATGATCTATGATTGTCAGTTTTTCATCAAGGAAATCTAACCCTTCGTCGGGTTCGGCTTTCAGGATATGCCCGTTATTTTCATCTCTATCATTTTCCCAATCCCTTTGATTCGGATCGATCCGGGTATCAAAAAAGTCCATCAGGCTATTGTGATCCTTCTCGGTCAGGAGGACACGGCCTCCGTGCAGGATAAAGCCCATGATCCCTTCTCTGGCTTCCTTGCTGAAATTAAAAGATGGGGAGAGAATAAATAGGATGGTATCCCCAGGGTCCAGTCCCTCGGGCAGGGACTCTTCCAGAAGGGTTTTAACAGTATAATCCATTTTTCCCAGGGACTGGAAAAAGATGCTTGTACCCATTGGGTCATGGCGCAAGGATGAATATCGCGGGTAAACATCACCCTCTTTGAAGCGCATGTCCAGAACCTTGTACGCGCTGAAAGCGAACAGAAGAATGAGTGCGCTTATGACTAAAAATGAAAGTCTTTTCTTCATATCTTATGAACTAGGCTAAAATTGAAATTTTTCCATAATTGCCTTTTGATGCGTCTGGAATCTTTCCAGGATCTCCATATCCACAGGATATTTTCCGTACCAGCTCCGTTCGAATATATCAATACAAAGACGAAATTGATCAATCATCTCCATGTTATTGCGGGAGTTCTCCCTGACTTCGCTCAAGTAGTTGTAATTGGTCTTATAGCGTTCAAAGGAAAGGCAATTTTTTCTGTGAAAAAAGGATAGAATGGCCAGAAAAACGCTTCTCAGGGCAAGGGTTAGCTCTCCTTTAGCCCTGAGCTCTTTCCCCAATTTCAGCCATTCCTCTTCCTCGAGTTCTGTGGCATCCACCTCCTCTTCCGTCAGGTCCGGGATCTTCCTTTTTTTGCTCCGGATGATGGTGACCTTGTCTTTATGATGTTGCCAGAATAGATAGATGACACCCATCAAAAAGATTAATACTGTGACGATTGTCAAAAGTTGCGGCCAGATATCCGACCAAAAAGGCTCGGTCGGCTCCTTCCGGAACCAATCATCCATTGAGAACCATTTTCTTAGCGCTTTGATTATACGATTGATTGTTTTATCCATGAATTTGACCACCGGCTTTAGCCAGTTGCCGAGTGTCCTGAATAAATCCTCGATCATCTGTAAAATGAAGCCATTTTCCTTTTTTGGCTTCATTGCCTTTTTATTTCTGTATCTCCATCGATAGAGATCATCCTTTGAAACCTCGATGATGGCTCTGTCCAATTTCTCAACCTGAGATTTTTCGATTCCATTATCCGCCTTGCCCATATCAGATATCTTCTTATGGCTTTCCCGGGCAAGCCCATGAGAGGGACAGGCACAGATGAGGCCAATGATCAGGAGCATGCCGATGAATCCCTTTTTGAGGCCCCTTTTTTGTGAAAGCCTTCGGCATTCAGCCATGATATCCTCCCCGCTGGAGCGGGATTTGACATGAAAATAGAGTTTGACAAAAAATCCTTTACATATGGGATCAAAGATAAGGTAGCTGATACACCTGGCAATCATAATGAAGGTGGTGTTCAGGACGGAGAAAGCGGATTGTGTAAATACCGTTTCAAGGTTGAAAAATTTTTTAAGCATCTGGGGAAGGAGAAAGATTGTCAGGGTCGTGTTTGAAAAGATAATCAGGAAGAGACTGATAAGGAAAAACAGAACCAGGTGCTGATAAATGGTTTCCTGAGTGGCAAACCGATAGGCCGTTTTTATGGTTTTGAGAATGCTGATCCCTGGATCTGAAGAGACGATAAAAAGATACTGTGAAAATATGATGGCATATCCCAGAGGGAATACCAGGATGAAAGATATTATCTGGAGTATGATGGCAAGTGGTTGTACAAAAATACCATTCAAAGCGGTATTGGATAGATCGGACAGAGAAAATCCCGGTTTCTCATCCATTAATGTGGACATCAATGCTCTGCAATAAATGGCCTGGCCCGTTACTATGATCCAGAACAAAACGTTTAATAGGAGAGCAAAGCGGGATATTTCGTAGGGCATAATGAGTTTGCTGCTCATGATGCTCCAAAAATGCATCAGGGTAATTATAAAAGGGATCGTGGATAGATAATAGATCCATCCATAGGCAGAAAAGGTGGATCGGACTAAAAATACCGATTGTTCAATAAGCTCTATGATCCTTATCTCTTCCCGCCAGGAATGTTTACTTCTTTTCAAAGTAGGTACCCTGATGAAATGTGTCCGGGATAATGGATAAAGTATACCCCAGAGAATAAAATAGCATATAGCATAATATCAGCCCCACAATCATGGCAATGAAGGCACGAAAAAATAGAGGGAGTCTTTTCCTCTTTTTAGACTTGTGCCCCTTCCTGGAAAGACATGCCTTGCAAAGGACCTTGCCCTGATGTTCTGTTACGCACTCCCTGCAGAAATATTGACCGCAGGAAAGGCATATGGCGACTGCCTCTCTTTCCGGATGCAAGAAACAATGGATGTCTTTTAAGGGGTTCGAAGATGTCATGAAATAGAGTATACCGAATGATGGCCTTTTAAGCTAATCAGGGCTCCGAAAGCTACGAGCAAGGCCTCCAGTCCGAGATAGATCGTTCTCATTATAATAAAACGATGATCGGTATAGCTGATAGAAATATATTGGGCTTCCGCCATCAGTCCATAGTCGAAGATCATGATAACACTCAGGACGAAGGTCACGACTACGGAGGATAAAAAGGTTGTGAGCGAAACCCAGGAGAGTATCTGCAAAGGTTTTCTGATATAAAGGGATCTTTGTTTAAATAACACAATCACATTCACAATGATCAACAGGACTGAAAAAGAACTCAACAAAAGAGCGGTATCCCCCTGTATCTTCATCTGTAGAGAACTTACAATCACCTCGAAAAAAAGGAGGATCAGAAAAAAGGAGTATAAAGGATTGTATTTGGTTGTGGGTATTTTACCCATTTTTTTATCCGCACCTTTTCCCAGGGAATGGGAGAGCAGGGGGCTTTTATATTCCAAAGATTTACCAATCAGGGATTCGTGATCTACAACCCCCTGGCGTTCCTCAACAAGTTTTTGTATTTTATCCAGGATCTTTTTTGATTTTCTGTAGCGTCTTGCTAAAATGATACCCTCTGTGGAGGTGAGCGTCCTGATCTGGCCTTTTGATGTGGCTCCGAATAAGAGGTCCAGAATTGGAAAGATCAAAAGGAAACCGGTGACAATCAAGGTAAATATGTTACTGAAAGAAAGGGATTTTGATCTGAGGGCCATTTCAATAAAAAGGGCGCCCAGAATCATAAAGATCCAGTTAAAAAAGGCGCGGTACTTCCAGACCGGATCTTTGTATATGATGATGGAGATGATATCGTCGTAAAAGAAACGGCGATAGTCTGCTGAATAACCCCCGATATTCTCCACAAGCAAATGGTCATCCAAACCATACAGATTCGTCCATCGAAAGAATCCATGGATTTTGTTTAGCTTTTTAGCTGATGTTTTTCTCATTTGACCTATAATTTATCCAGAAGTACAATCGCCAGGAGTGTCCAGCCTGTTATCTGCATTCCTGCCACTAATCCCGCAATATAAAAACGCCATCTGTTCCTGGGGATCAGATATTGCTTAGTGTCTTTGAAATGCCGCCATATAAAGATCAATGTTAAAGGGGCGGTAACAAGGGTTACAGGCCAGAATAACATGGGTAGGATTGCCAGGCTAAGAACAATCGAATCCCAGAAGGTTACCCGGTTAGTGAATGTTTTTACCTTTTTTTCCTGATCAAGCTTTTCAAGGCATGTGGGGCATATGATTTTGTCCTCAATATTCAATTCACACAAGGCACATAGGAACCTGCCGCATTCGGAACAATGAGAAACAGCAAGTTTGTTCGGATGAAAAAAGCAACTTGACTCATTATCCGAAGAGACCTCAGTATTGTTGGTTTGTTCGTCATGGGGCTTAAAGAACCTGGGGAATAACCTTCCTGTCATTACCACTCCGCAGTGGGGGCATGATGAATCTTGGGTGTGTGAGAAAATTTCGCTGGTTAACGGTGATGCACATTTCGGGCAGGTGATGCTGTTTTGGATCAACTCTGTCATTTTTTAATCACGAGGGTTCCGCATATTCGGTCATGCAAGGCCCTTTTTTGGCTGTCAAAGGCAGCCATGATATAGCCAATCAACAAGATAAAGGCTGACAGCATCTCGGCAAAAAACCTGGCAAAGGCTTTGGTATAAGAGATCGGGCTGCCGTCAGTATTGACAATCTTGGCGCCAATGGCCATCTTCCCCGGAGTTGCACCATACTTTCCATTAAAAAAGACATAGTATGTGAGATTCATTAAAAATTTGATAGAAAAGGATATGGAAAATATGGAGAGTATGGACAGGGGATCTGTTACGTTTTGGGCATTCTGAAAGGTGAGGAGCATATTGACTGCCTGAAAGATGATTCCCAGAATAATGGCATCAAGCCAGTCTGCTATAAACCTTATCCAGAATCCCTTATAGATAAAACCGGTAACGGATGTATCCCCTTCCTGGATCTTTTTCAAGAAAAAGGGTTTGCATGTTGCGCAGACAGGAAAGCCCTTAATCGTAACCACATCTGAGGGGTCAAAGGATTCGCCGCATTGGCTGCATGTGATGCTCACAATTTCTCCCTATATCGCTTCGTAAATATATCTGCGTTTAATTTTGTATACATTTTTAATCGGTATTTTTAAAACTTCAATATGAACAGACATCACTTTCGTTAAAAAAGAATATCCATAAACATGAGAATTGTCAATTGATGTGATCAGTAAGGCGGGTCGGATTCATGAACAAATTTTTTTTAAAGCGCCCCAAGGGGCGGGGAATTATACCCATAGAGACTAAAAAAATTGTATGGAAGGGGAGGGGGAAAATGATATATGATAAAATATAGGCTCTTCAATGGTTTTTACGAGGCCATTAAGAATGATGGCCTCGTAAAAAGTAATTTACAGGGTCATTGCGAGGAGCAACGCAACAAAGCAATCTAATAAATACCATAAAAAAATTATCCGGAAAGGAAAGGGATGAATATGAATCACAAAAGGATTATCTTTGTCTTAGCTATATTTTTTTTGATGGTAATCACTGTTGGGCCTGTTTATTCCAAAGATGGCAATGAGATGGATGGCAATGAGATCTTGAAAAAGGTGGACAGGAATCTCAATCCCCTGTCCTATGAATCCTATAAAAAGCTTATCAATATAGAGCCGGATGGGAAGAAGAAGGAGTTTGTCCTTTTTACGATAAAGAAGGGAAAGGATAGGGTAGCGGCCCTATTCCTGTCCCCTGCAAGTGAGAAGGGGAGGAGCACGTTACGTCTTGAAGATAATATGTGGCTTTATATACCCAATGTCGGTAAACCTATACGAATCACAAGCCTTCAATCGGTTGTAGGTGGAGTATTCAACAATTCCGATATCTTGCGACTGGATTATTCGGAAGAATATACCGTGGAAGAGACGGAAGATTTTGAAAAACAATATGTTTTACATCTTAGAGCCAGGTCTAAGTCTGTGGCCTATGACAAACTGAAGATGTGGGTGGAAAAGGTGAGATTGCTGCCTACAAAGATCGAATGCCTGACTGAGGGGGCAATGCTGATAAAGACGCTTCATTTTAAAGAGATCAAGAAATTTGAAGGGGATATTGAGAGGCCCTCGGTCGTTGAGACCGATAGCCCGCTATACAAGGATTATAAATCCATTATGATATTCGCTAATATGAAATCCCGGGAATTCGAGGACGAAGTATTCACCCTAAGTTTTATGCCAAAACTTGAATCCCTGCGATAGCAGGGGAATGGGTATCCTTTGACATGAAAATATGTATTAAAGTATTGATAATATTATTATTTTTTGTATTTATTTTCCCCCAAAGGGCCCTTGCTAAGGGTGAATATGACTTCGACCTGACGGAGATAGAAAAAAGGCCATACCGGATCGGCGGCTATTTCGAACTTCGTCCATTGGTATTCGGACTGGATCGGGATGCTTCGTTATACAAGATCAAATTTTATGATCGTGATGAGGGTAAGACATTGTGGGAGTATAATGTCAAATTCCAATTAGACGGAAGCTATGAATGGAAAAAGGCGGGGATCTATATAAAGACAAATTCAGATCTGAAGAAATCATATCTTGGACGGTCCGACAAGACATCACTATATGAAGGGTACCTCTCCATAAAACCATCCTTTTCCTTTAGCATGGATATCGGAAAGATGCAATTAAAGTGGGGTAAGGGGTATGCCTGGAATCCTGTGGCCTTTGTGGACAGGCCAAAAGATCCCGATGATCCTGAAATAGGGCTTGAAGGTTTTATCGTTGCCAAGGCGGAGTATATCAAGAGTTTTAAAGGCCCTCTGAAATCCCTTGCCTTGACACCTGTTTTGATTCCTGTAACCAGGGATGTGAATGAGGATTTCGGTATAGTCGATCATACAAATTTTGCCTTTAAGGCCTACTTTCTATTGTATAACACGGATATAGACCTGATCGCTTTCAGAGGGCAGAGCAAAGGTGACCGTTATGGTTTTGATTTTTCCAGAAACATCCGCTCTAATTTTGAGGTGCATGGAGAATGGGCCTATATTGATGATTCCAAAACACAATTTATCGATAGTAATGGTCAGATCCTCGAAAGAATAAGCGATACCGGAAGTTATCTTGTGGGTATCAGGTATCTGACAGCATCAGATACCACTTATATCTTTGAATACTATCATAATGGAACCGGTTTTTATGAGCATGAAGTCAGAGATTATTTTTCCTTTATAAACAAAGGATATGCCACATATCTTTTATCAGGGGATGATACATCAATAGAAAAGGCATATACTCTGACCGAAGGCAATTATGGCAGGATGAATCCCATGAGGGATTATTTCTACCTTCGTATCAGCCAGAAAGAACCTTTTGATATTCTTTATCTAATACCTTCCATAGGCATGATATATAATACTACAGATAGTAGTTTTTCCCTTTCCCCTGAACTCCTTTATAGTCCCATTACCAATCTGGAATTACGTCTAAAGGGAGGGTTTCTTTCCGGAAGGTGCCTCAGCGAATTCGGAGAAAAACAGAATGATTACAAAATTGAATTTAGATGCAGATATTACTATTAGCTGAGTTAATCAATAACCATATTACTTAAAATAATACTTTAAAAGATAATAAATTAAATTAATAATATCAAGTATTTATATAAAATTAAAATGTTTTGATTCTGCAAGAAACATCAAATTGAATTTTGAGATACACGAAGCCTTGGCTGATGTGGATAAATGGATCGAAAAAAGGGCATAAAAAATCCCCTTAGAGGAAGCAAATGGATAAGGTCAATGCAAAGATATACATTCGGTCTAAAAACCGTCTTAAAATGGCCTTTTTTTGAGATATGTTTTGGGAGACATGGATCGTTTTAGAGTCCGATAATATATATTATGTAAACTAAAAATCCCCTTATTATGAATTTCCCTTTTTCAGTGCCTTTTTTATAAATGTCAAATCAATCCTCCTATTCGAAATCAATCAGGTGATGTACGGTCCAGTGAAGGTGGATTTGAACTTGTAGCTTCCTCAAACCATTCGATTACGATGACCATTTCCTCGGCAAGTACATCCTGTCGAAAAGTATTTTCCATTTGGGACAGCTTCCAGGACTTGGGAAAGCACTCAAAGCAGTTCCATCTTTTCAGTTCAGTTGGTGAAATCGTTGAGTTGTCAACAAGAATGATAGAGATATTCTTCCGGGTGTAGTCGCCGTTTCCACATCGTGCCGCTTCGATCCAGTCGTTTAATACGGAGGTGGCCAAGTAACCCTTTTTCAAGGTGATGTCGCCATATTTGACGCGTCCGGGTCGTTTGCGTACAAGTGGGTCATCGCCATTCTGGTACTCAATGACTTCCTGCTCGATGCTCAATCCGTCAACTGCTGTAAATTGTCCGGCATCCACACCATCGATTTCGAGACGGAAGTTGTAGTTTCCGATAGGGTCACCGAAATCATGTGGTGGACGATGGGATGGTGCAGCCAATATAAAGCTGCAGAAAACAAGACCTAAAAATATGAATAAGGATCTCTTCATGAGATAACCTCCCCCCATTATGGATTGAAGTGAATATATTTAAGATTCAAATATATAAAAGGTAGGCCTTTTTGAGATATTCTTAGATGTAAAAATTAGCTCAACCTTGATACTGATGAAATAAAAACAAAGATACGGGTTTAAAGGAGGGGAAGCTGAAC
>JBLIRM010000038.1:0-21398 GCA_049472295.1 bacterium
GGCCGGCGGAGCTCAGAGGTAGAGCAGCTGATTCGTAATCATCTGCTTCTATCTTTTTTTATGAGGTTTTACAAATGAAGGTCAGGGCTTCTGTAAAAAAGATGTGTAAAAAATGTAAGATTATCAAACGCCGGGGTGTCATTCGGGTCATATGTCAGGACCCCAGACACAAACAAAGGCAGGGATAGTATTCAAGGAAAGGGGTAAGAATTGGCGCGTATTTCTGGTGTGGACCTACCTAAGAATAAACGGGTAGAAATCGGGTTAACCTATATCTATGGCATAGGCAGGGAAAGATCCAATGTCATTCTGAATCGGGCCAAGGTAGATAAGGATACAAAGGTATCCAAGCTGACCGAGGATGAGATCAATCGGATCAGAGAGCATATTGAGGATTTTAAGGTCGAAGGGGATCTTCGACGCGAGATCTCCATGAATATTAAACGATTGATGGATATTGGCAGTTACCGAGGCTTCAGGCACAGACGTTCCCTTCCCGTGCGCGGTCAGAGGACACATACGAATGCCCGAACAAGAAAAGGCCCGAGACGTGCAACGGTAGGTACCCGAAAAAAACTGTCTAAAAAATAACAAAAAGTGCAATGAATCACCTGCGCGCATGTCATCCGTCATATTGTGACGTGAGTCAAAGGTGTCAATTCTTTAAATAGATATTTATCCAAGGAGGTTAAGATGCCCAACCCACGACGAAAAGGGGGCAAAAAGAAGGAGAAAAAGAATATTCCTATCGGTGTAGCCCATATTCAGTCTACCTTCAATAATACCGTTGTAACCATCAGCTCTATGGAAGGAGATGTCATCTGCTGGTCCAGTTCCGGGAGTTTGGGATTCAAAGGATCAAGGAAGAGCACACCCTTTGCTGCACAAATGGCGGCAGAAGCAGCCGGAAAAAAGGCAATGGAATTTGGCGTCCGACAAGTGGAGGTCGCCGTTAAAGGACCGGGGGCCGGGCGCGAGGCTGCCATCAGGGCATTACAGGCGGTAGGACTTGAGATTACTGCAATCAAGGATGCAACCCCTATTCCACATAATGGGTGCAGACCCCCAAAACGTAGAAGGGTTTGATTCTAAAGGAGGATGAATGGCAAGATATAGAGGATCAGCATGCCGTCTTTGCCGGAGGGAAGGTGAAAAGCTTTTTCTGAAGGGAGAACGCTGCTTCAAGGACAAATGTGCCGTAGAGAAGCGGGCTTATCCACCAGGCCAGCACGGACAAAGACGCCAAAAATTCTCTAACTATGGGATGCAGTTGAGAGAAAAGCAGAAGGTCAAACGGATGTATGGACTTCTGGAAAGGCAATTTCGAAGCTATTTTATTAAAGTAGAGCGACAGAAGGGTATCACCGGCGAGAATCTGCTCAAAAGGTTAGAGAGTCGCTTGGATAATATTGTACATCGTCTTGGGTTTGCCAGTTCGAGAAATCAGGCGAGATTATTGGTCACGCAGGGCCATTTTCTTGTGAACGGCAAAAAAGTGAACATTCCTTCATATATCCTGAAACCATCAGACGTAGTTGAAGTGAAGGAAAAAAGTAGAAAAAACGGGTTTATCCAGGAGGCGATGGAATCTGCTATCCAAAGAGGGATTCCAGCTTGGTTGGAGTTGGATGGAGAAAATTTTCGTGGTGTATTCAAGGCTTTACCAACTCGGGAGGAGATTACCCATCCCATCCAAGAACAGATGATAGTCGAGTTATATTCCAAATAAAGATCTGCTTTTTTATGCCTACGGAGGGCTTATTTTAATGTCTTACACAGGTCTGCAAAAACCTAAAAAGATTGAATGTGATCCAAACACCCTGACTGATAACTATGGCGAGTTTATTGTTGAACCCTTTGAAAGAGGGTTTGCGGTGACCATAGGTAATTCTTTGAGGAGGATACTGCTGTCAGGTCTTGAAGGGGCCGCAGTGACATCAGTTAAATTTGAAGAAACTTTGCATGAATTTTCTACCATCTCTGGTGTTGTAGAAGATGTAACGGAGATCATACTCAATGTGAAAAGATTACTTCTGAGGCTGGAGGGGAATGAGCCTCGAATGATCAGGATCGATAAACAGGGACCTTGCGAAGTCAAGGCTTCCGATATCATTTGCGAATCTCATGTAACAGTGCTCAATCCGGACCACCATATAGCTGTTTTGGACAAAGAGGGAAAGCTTCAAATGGAGATGGAGGTCAAGAGAGGCATCGGTTATGTCCCTGCAGAATTTAATCAATCCGAAGAAAAAGAGATCGGTGTCATTCCTATTGACTCGATCTTTTCCCCCATCTTAAAGACAAATTTTCGCGTCGAGCATACACGGCTTGGCCAGGCCACTGATTATGAGAAATTGATCCTTCAGATATGGACCGATGGCAGTCTCAGCCCGAGCGACGCACTATCACATGCTGCATACATTCTCAAGGATTACTGCAGTATCTTTATCAATACATTCGATGAAGCTGAAGTCGAGGAACAGGAGGTCCCTCAGCCTGTTGAAGAGGCACCGGCCTTTAATGAAAACCTGAAAAAGACCATTGAAGAACTGGATATCCCGCTGAGGGCTGCCAATTGTCTCAAGAACGCTGATATTCGTACGGTTGCAGAGCTTGTCCAAAGGAGCGAAGGCGAAATCATGCAGATTAAGAATTTTGGCAGAAAATCACTCAATTCCCTCAAAGGGATATTGGCAGACATGGGTCTTCATCTGGGTATGGATTTGAAGAGTCTCTCCCCTGAAGCCCAGCAAATGATCGAGGAGAGGAATCAAACGGTCAGGGAGGCAAATATCCTTTCATCTGACTCAGAGGAAGACGTATCCGGGTCCGAAGTCAATATTTAATGACAATGATCCGGACGGACATCATTTGATTATAAAAATAAATTCGGGGATCTGTAAAAGATGCGACATAAGGTAGACGGAAGGAAATTCGATAGGAATACCGGAGCAAGGAAGGCATTGTTCCGTAATCTGGTGACCCAGTTTTTCATGCATGATCGGATTGTCACCACTGAAGCCAGGGCCAAAGAGATCAGAAGGATTGCAGAGAAACTGATCACAAAAGCCAAAGGGGAAGACCTGCATGCCAGACGCCAAGTGCTTAGAGTGGTACCTGATAAGGAAGCGGTCAAAAGGCTTTTTGATATCATCTTAGCCAAGGTGTCTGATCGGACTACCGGAGGCTATACCCGGATCATAAAAATCGGACCTCGCAAAGGCGATGACGCGCCTATGGCATTATTGGAAATCATTGAGCCGGGCTCAGGGCAGAAGAAGGCCAAAAAAGGCGCCAAAAAGAAGGCTGCGGGCAAAACAAAGACCAAGGAGAAGAAAGGAAAGGCCAAGACAAAGGCTGCCGCTCCCAAAGAAAAAATCTCCAAGGGCCCAACACCTGAACCATCCGCCGAAGAGACGATTCATGATGAGGAGAAACCTTCGGAGATATCTTCTGATTCAACGTTAGAAGAGAATGCTTCACCTTCCGCTGAGACTGAAGCTTCACCTACGGCTGAGAGTGAGCCGGAAAAGGAAGCTACGGAAGAAGAAACCCAGCCCTCTGAAGAGGAAAAGGAAGAATCCTAATATTATCCTTCATATTGAAGAACTGGGATTAGACTTTGAGGAAAAGGGCGCCACGCGGACCATCCTTGATCATTTAAACCTGCTCCAAAAGAAAGGGGAATGGCTTGCCCTGATCGGGCCAAATGGTGCAGGGAAAACCAGCCTAGGCCTGATCATAAAAGGCCTTTTGAATCCCACACGGGGGCATCTTCGGATGTTTTCCCACGCCCCTGATGAAGACCTGCGTTTGAGAAAAAGCAGAACCGGATTTCTTTTCTCCAATCCCAGAGATCAGATCTGCGCCCTGACGGTGCAGGATGATATCGCCTTCGGTCTGCTTCACCATGGCCTGTCCAAAAAAGAGATCCGAAATAGGGTGAATGAAGTAATGGATCTCCTTGGGATTAACCATCTGGCTCATCAACTCACGCATAAGATCTCCGGAGGGGAACAGCAGAAGGTAGCTCTTGCAGGGCTTATCGCCCTAAACCCCGATTATATGATCCTGGACGAGCCTGCCAATTTTCTCAGTCCAAAAGAGAGAGAAGGATTGCTCCATATCCTCAAAAACCTACATCATAATGGCACGAGTATATTATTTATATCTTCCGGTTGGGAGGAGATATTTATGGCAGATCGGGTCGCGGTATTGCACAATGGTCTGATTTCCTGGAGTGGACCGCCCGATTCCCTCCTTCAGGAGGAGAAAATCACAGAGATGATTGGATACTGCCTGCCGGATATCTATCAATTGGCCATGAGATTAAGGCAACATGGTATCCGCCTGCCGGAGCATATCCATGATGTGAACGAAATGGTATTGGCATTGACAGACCGATTCAAGGGGAAAGGGAATTGAAGGAGATATCCGTAGAAGATATATCTTTCGGCTATGACAAGGATAATCACAAGTGTCCGTGTCTCAAAAATATATCCTTTCAGATCAGGCAAGGGGAAACAATAGGGATCTTTGGTCCGAGTGGTGCGGGCAAAACGACCCTTATTTTTTTGATCTGCGGCCTGTTGAAGCCTGATAAGGGTCAAATCCGAGTCAACGGGGAAAGTCTGTCGGGACAAAGGAATGCCTGGAAAGGGTTCAGAAACAAGATTGGTATGACCTTCCAATTCCCTGATGAGATGTTCTTTCATGAATCCGTTTCAGAAGAGTTCTTGCATGTGTTGAATAAAAAGGGATTCTCGGATGAAAAGGCGAAGGCCCTTGCCTGCGAGGCTCTAAAATGGGCGGGACTGGATCCTGAGGCATTCTGGTCAAGACATCCAATGCATCTGAGTCTGGGCCAGCTGAGACGTCTGAGTCTGGCGATTGTTTGGGTGCAGAAACAGGAATTGCTCATATTGGATGAACCAACAGTTGGTCTTGAGTGCCGGTTTAAAAAGAGGCTGCTCGAAGATATGATTGCCTACTGCAGGGAGGATGGAAGAATGGGCATCATTGCCAGTCAAGACACAAACACCTTGCTTTCTCTTGTGGATTACGCTTTGATTCTAAAAGATGGTGAAACAGTCTTACTAGGCAGCGGTGGAAAAGTCCTGAGCCAGCCGGATTGTTTGACCTCCGCGGATCTCTCCCTCCCCCTCCTGGCGGATCTTTTTATCAAACTGAAGCAATCCGGCCTTCCCGGAAACCGGATTTGGCGGGATCTTGACGAGGCATCTCATGACATTATCGAATGGTTGAAGCACATGGAATCATCTGATGAATCAGCGCGATTGAGTTAGTTATTCACGCAGTACATGAGTGCAGCCCTCTTATTCCTTAATGACTGACGGAGTTTATTTAGCCCCTCATTATGGTGCGTTGACACAGTGGACTCAGCCAGTCCCAGGATCTGTCCCACCTCTTTCATCGTATAGTCGTCCCAATAGTAAAGAGCAAGGACCTGTCTCTGTTTTTCCGGCAAATCATCCATGGCCTCGACGATGATATGTTTAAGCTCATGCAGTGTCACTTCATCAAGCATCTGCTGGTCGGAGTCATCAGACAGGAGGTTAAGAAAGCTGCAGCCATCTTCCGAATTCCCCATCATTTCGTCAATATCTTCGATATGGACCAAAGTGGCACCATGCACCTGATTTCTGATCTCGTAAAACTGATCCAGATTCATATGCAAATGGGTAGCCACTTCTTCATCACACACAGAGCGCCCGAGTTTTTGTTCAAGGTTCAATATGGTCTGTTCCACCAGTTTTGCCTTGTTTCTTACCGAACGGGAAACGAAGTCCATTCCCCGCAACTCATCCATGATCGCGCCTCTGATACGAAATTTGGCATAATTGCTGAATCTTTTTTGCTTGGAGGGATCATATTTTTGTGCTGCATCGATCAGACCCATGATCCCTGCCTCCATCAGATCATTCATGTCTATAGATGCAGGAAGATAGTCCAGGATATTCGCTGCAATATTCCTGACTAGAAAGATATGATTTAATATCAAATCCTTTTGTTCTTCTGTTTCTATTCTTTGCATTTTCTTCACCCTGTTTATCCTTTCTTCTTTTCCCTCTTGGAATTGGTATAGTCACCCCTTCCATGCAGGGAAAATGGTTAAAGATTTTTAAAATCCTGTATAGTTTTCCGTATATCTCCGGTTTCTTTTTCGGAAAAAGAAACCGATTTCGGTAAGACGATCGTTAATATGGATCCCAGGCCAGGCTCACTTTCCATACAGATATCCCCACCATAAGGTCTCAGGAGCTCAAGGCAGGAATGTAATCCCAATCCAAATCCCACCCTCGGATTTTCCGGATCATTCCCCTGGGAGGTCTTGGTCGTGAAAAAGGGTTCAAAAACCTTATCCTTTAAATGGGCGGGGATGCCGATACCTGTGTCTTGCACACTGATATAAATGTTCTTTTCATCTTTACAGGTTTTAATGATGATCTCTTTGACCTGCGAGTTATACATGGCCTCAATGGCATTCTTCACCAAATTATCCAGGACCTGGCTCAGGTGGCTGTAAACCATATTGACCTTTTCCAGGCTTGGATCGAGATAATAGGATTTCTTAACCTGATGCTTGAAATACAGATCGGATTGAAAGAATTCCATCTCCTGGATAATCAAGTTGTTGACATCGATATATATGGGCTTGCTTTCCCTCTCATGACAGGATTTTTTGAGAATATTGTCCACAATATGAAAGATCTTCTGGGAGTTGTGATACATGGCATGGATGTCCTGGCCAAACCGATCCAGGTTTTCCAAAATGCCATCTCCGGCAGGATCATCTGCTGTTTTTTTATTTTGTTTGGCCTGTATTTGATCGATTTCCGCCTTCAGGAGCTCGGCTCTTCCGGCAATGATTGTAAGCGGATTGAGAATATTGTGCACAATCCCCTGGATGGAATTCCCGATGATGGCCTTCTTTTCGGCCTGGACAAGCCTTTTCGTTCTCTCTTCCACCATCCGCTCCAGGCCCCTCTTATGCAGCAGATCCTTCAACCGCAGGTCAATTATCTCTTTGGCACGATCCAGAGAGCAATAGAGCAGCTCCGGTTCAATGGGCTTGAGTAGAAAGTCACTTGCCTGATATTTGATAGCTTTGATGGCCACATCGACTCGATCACATCCGGTCATGACAATCATCTCAGCCAAAGGATTCCTCTTTTTGGCTTCCCTGATGATCTCCATGCCATCCATATCAGGCAGCAGGATATCCACCAGGCCGAGGTTAAATCGCTTTTTCCGGATTTGTTCCATAGCCTCATGACCCGTGAGGCATGTAACGGGCTTATATCCATGTTTCTTAAGGATGACTCCCAGAAGTTTCAGAACTTCCGGTTCATCATCTACTATCAGTACTCTTTCTATGCGCATCTTACCTTTCCTCCGGGCCGGACTTGGAATAATCGGCCTTTACTTGGATAGAGCTTGTCATCCAGCCTTGCAAAGCTATAAGGAGGCCAGGGTCCGGTCAGGTGAGGGATATAACCATCCTCTCCCTGGATTTCTTCGAGAGCCTGTCTGACATCTGTGATTTGTTCTTCTGATAGTAAGCAGGAGATATTGAGTAACATCCTTCTGTCCGCTTCTCCGCCTGTAATCTGCTCAATCTGAAAATCATTCAGATAGGGACGAACACGATCCAAAAGAAAACGGGATGCCTGAACAATCTCTTTGGAAATACATCGTTGCAGCAGGCTTTTTTGTTTGTCTTTATACATATAGGCCATCTCGTCGGATGCATTCGCGATCTTTTTTTCCATGTCCTTTATCTGCTCATTATTCCTGATGACTTTCTTCATGAGCCCATCATTGGGCCAAAAGATCTGAATCCCGTATTCCGCTTTATTTTTTAGGTCTTCAAATCTCTCTTCAATGTAGTCATAAATATCTTTCATCCAGGTCTTTACATTTTTAAGCGATTCCGACTCATCCTCGCCGCGGATAATGCTGCCGAACCTGAGCGGGATCAGTGTTCCAAAGGATTGCCAGGCCTCTTCAACCACATTGTGGTGGATCATGGCCCAATCAATGATCTTGTTTGTGTCCTCTTCCTGTAATGCCTCAGGCAAATAATCATGAACCAAGGCCATAATTTCTTTGTAATGCACGGTAGTTATGGATTGCCCATCCAGACCTTTGGCCTTGAATCCATTCAGTTTTCCCTTTTTAGTCAAACAAAAAATATATATACCGTTCACAAAACCTCCCGAATCATTCTTTGTTCGTGCCAATGATCATTCCCCCCCGGGCGTTCCCATGCTTTCTTTCAAATCCAATGTAAAAAAGGAGTAAGGGGGAAGTGGTTCCGATAGACGAAGATCGATCTGGTCTCCCAACCTCTGATGCAAATCATCCTTGACACTAGTAAATGTCTCCTGTTCATCCGGCGACATCAGAATGGACAAATGAAAACATATGGCCTTGTTTACCGGCTGATGGATCTTGAATTCATATCCCCTGTTCTCAAGATCCTCAAAAATTTGGTGCTCCATTTGTCCTATTTCTTCTTTCCATATCCCCATGAGATCAAATTCGGCCTTATTTTCTGCATATCTCAGCAAAGATATGAATCTTTGAGCCCCATTCTGGAGAATCCGGACAATATCTTTCTTGCTCTTTGCCATGGTGCCGAAACGAACCGGAAGCAGAATGCGATGGATGCTTGCCCGCTCCAAAATTGTTTGGTAATTAAATAATGCATCCACCCGTTCAAAGGGTGATAGTTGATTAATATTTTCACAATCAGAACAGGTCACAATCGCTGCGATATTTTCATGGGTTACGAGTTCATAATCACCGACCTCTACCCCGATATCCGTCTCAGGTGACCAGATAATGGCCACAATATTCCACATAATGATTCCCCCTTCTCTATAAATGGTTCAGCAGACTAAAACCTGAATCATAATAAGACCGAACAAGATTTTGTTCACTATTTGATCTTAAAGAGAACTTACTTCATAATAACAGCACATTAACAAAAACTATTCTCAAAAACTTGAGTGTTCTATTTGTTTAAAAATATAGCAAAGCTGATGCCAAATAATGGCACAAAAATCGAAATCTTTTTAATTAATTGATTTATAAGAAGATAAAAATATTTGGCGGGCCTAAAAGGCAAAAAAAATAGGGAGGAATATCCATATATTGGGCAATAATGGGCTTTTTATGGAATTATTTGGGTAGAATTTCTCCCATAATATGGAAAAAAATCCTATATTTGAACAGAAAATGGCGATAATTGAACAGGAGAGGCCTAATTTTTCCTCATCAGACCATACAGACCCATTTTATTATAAAGGGTCTTATAATCGATATCCAAACGCCTGGCTGCTTTGGCCTTATCCCAACCGGTAGACCCAAGAGTGATCAGGATGAGTCCCTTTTCCATGTCTTGCCGGACCTGCAAAATGAGCTTTTTGAAAGGATATGAAGGTTCTTTAGACAGGATATCGGTTACGCATTTCGGGGGCTGGATTGGCTTGTTGGCCTCTTTAGAGATTTTATATTCATTGATCTTGCAATGCAGGGTTTTATAATCAATTTTAAGGTTTCTGGCTGCCTTGGCTTTATTGCCTCCGGCTTTGTGAATGGCATTGATTATTAAAATACGCTCCACCTTAAAACCGATTTTGGTATTGAGGTCTTTGATGGTCATCCCGGGTTTTAGGTTTTCACCAAACCACTCATTTGAAAACTCATCCATAGCAGGGTCTGTTTTAATGCTATATTCCTCGATCAATTGATTTAAGGACTTGCACGGGATACCCAAAAGGATGCTCGCCTGCTTCTTGTTATAATTACATTCTTCAAGGACCCTTTCTATATAGGCCTTTCCAGCCTGGGTCAATACCTTTTCTTCCATCAACTTAAAAGGGGAGCCCTTCGGAATATATAAAGAGATTCGGGTACCCTTCCCTGATCTATGACCTGATAATAATTCCGAAGAGAGATGTTCAGGGAGTATTTTTGTTTCAGCCAAAACAGACGCGCGATGAATCACGGTCTTCAACTGCCGTATATTCCCGGGCCATGAATATTTCACCAAGATATCCATGGCTTCTTCGGAGATCTCCTTGATCTGCCCATCCCTTCCCTTTGCTTTCTCATTCAGGAAGTGCCTTGCAAGCAGGGAGACATCATCCGGCCTTTCTCGTAAAGGGGGGAGATGCACATGAAATTCATTGATCCGGAAATAAAGATCCTCTCGAAAATCCCCTTTTTCCTTTACGGCGACAAGATCGGTATTGGTGGCAGAGATAATTCTTATATCCAGATCCACATATTCCTTACCGCCCAGGGGAAGGATCTTGCGCTCCTGGATCGCCCGCAGGAGTTTGCTCTGAGAGTCGGGTTTCAGATTGCCCAGCTCATCAAGGAAGAGTGTGCCGCCATGAGCCATCTCGAATAATCCTCTCTTTCGATTATCAGCCCCTGTAAATGCGCCTTTGTCGTACCCAAAGACCTCACTTTCGAATAGGGTTTCGGGAATTGCCGCACAATCCATGGGGGCAAAGGGGCCTGTCTTTCGATCGCTATTATAATGGATGGCCTGAGCCATTAGTTCCTTTCCGGTCCCATTTTCCCCTGTAATTAGGACCGAAAGATCACTCTGTGCCACTTTGCGGAGTTTATCAAATATTTCGAACATCTTCGGATCTGCTGTCACAATGGAGCTGAAATCAAAGGTCTCCTGCAATTTCTTTCTGAGCATGACCACTTCTTCTTTAAGGCTTTTCCTCTCCAAAGCCCTGAGAATCGAGAATTTGATATCTTCCAGATGGTATGGCTTGGAAAAATAGTCATAGGCCCCGGTCTTAATAGCCTGAACCGCATCTTTGATGCTTTCGTGACCTGTCAGGATAAACGTAATAATATCCCGGTATTGAGTTCTTATCCTTTCAAGGGCCTCTAACCCACTCATTCCGGGCATCTTTACATCCAAAAATACGATCTGTGGTTGATATTCCGGAATCACTCTCAGGGCATCCTTGGCCCTTTCAACCACCTCAACCTGATATCCTTCATCCTCCAGACAATTGATCAAAGACCACAAAACCTCCGGCTCATCGTCAACCAAAAGCACCCTGATCGGGGTTAAACCGCGAGTAAGGCGGTCCGATCTCTCGGACATCCTCTGGGACTCCCTCCCTGATTCCCTGCCATTGATCCCTGTATTCATGGGACTCATTGATTCTTTCTCCCCTTCCCTTTTGATGTTTGCATCCGATAAGGCAGATGGATATGAACCTGGGTCCCTTTTCCATTCTCACTCTTAACATGTATCTGCCCATAATGATCCTCGATGATTCGCTTTGTAACTGTCAGGCCCAGACCGATTCCCTTGCTCTTTCGTGAAAAAAAAGGATCAAAGATCCTTTTCAGGTCATTGGGTTCGATTCCAATACCTGTGTCTTCAAATGTGATCAAAAGCCTCTGATGCAATGCCTCATTCTTAGTGCTGATTGACAATTTGCCGCCATTAGGCATCGATTGTACCGCATTCATGATAAGATTTATAAACACCTGGCCGATATGCTTTTCATCACAGGCTGTAAAAGGTAAATCCGGATCTAAATCGAGCTTCAGATCGATATTTCTGTTTTGACATCGACCCCTTAGCAATGATACTGTCTTTTCCAAACAGTGGTTAATTTCCGTTAGTCTGAATACCATTGATAAGGGCCTGGCAAAATTAACCAATTCATTGATGACTGACTCGATTAACTCACAGCTTTCTGCCATCATATTCAGATGTTCTGTGATCCCATCGCCCTCATGCGCCTTAATCGAACGCAGATACTGTATTGAACCCAGAATGATAGACAGGGGATTTCTGACCTCATGGGCAACGCCGCTGGCCAATTCCAGCATGGCGTTTGCCTTCTCCATATGCCGGATCTCTTTTTTCATCGATCTCGATCTGGTCAGGTCCTCGACCAATAAAAGCATGCAATCCAATATACCTTTCTGATCTAAGAGGGGAATGAGCCTTAAACCCACGACCCTATTCTGTCTCTGATCTTCTTTGAATTCGACCTCCAGTAATTCCATGATTTTGCTTTTCTTGAGGGCACTGTCCAGTGCGGGTTCCAATGCCTGAAATACCTTGGGGGGAAGGTAAGCAGAGATGTATTGATTCATAACC
The DNA here is from genome assembly GCA_049472295.1 of bacterium. Classification (GTDB taxonomy): domain Bacteria; phylum SZUA-182; class SZUA-182; order DTGQ01; family JAFGSM01; genus JBLIRM01. Next base: position 12,182 of record JBLIRM010000038.1, read on the forward strand.
TGATCGGCTGAGAGGGCGAATATATCAAGGAAAGCCAAATTGCTCTGAAGTGTTTTGCATCCCTTGTCAAACAGAGCGATTCCGACAGGGATCCCGGAAAGAATGCGACAATTGTATTCCTGAAGGATGCCATGTTCTTCGATTGTCCTTTTATCCTCCAAAACATGATTCTTAACAGGGGCTTCCATGGTGTCCCTAGAGCTGATAAGATTTGCCAGCAGACGATCCTGATGGGTGATATCCATAGCAATCCCCAATACACCGGATACCCCTAGATAGGCATCATAAATGGGGGATGTGCTTATGATGACCGGCCTTTCAGCGCCATGATGATCCTTTAAGGAGATTTTTCTCTCATCGGGTCTTTCCATTTTGATTGCCCTGTAAAGCGATACCGCATCCGCCTTTTCATACAGGATCGAAAAGAAAGAACTGCCAATCAGAGCGTCCCTTTGATAGCCCAAGGATTCGATCTTGGGATTGACATAGGTAAAATAGCCATCCCTGTCCAGGGTAAAAATGATGTCATTGGCCTTCTCCAGGATGTTGTTCAGGTAATAGTCCGCTTCGGCCGCCTTTGCCTCAAGGGCATCCTCTCTTTCCTTTAACTGTTCGCATGTTTGTTTGAGTCGTTCCAATAAATGACGGTTTTCTAACTCAAGTTTCTGCTTTTCCAGACACTTTTTTACAACCTTTTCGAGTGTCTTGAGTTTGATGGGTTTTGGCAAATAATCGTAGGCGCCTGCCTTTAATGTTTTGAGGGCAGAATCCAGGCTTTCATACCCTGTAATAATGATCTGCATCGTATCCCGGCTGATTGCTGATATTCTTTTCTGAAGTTCAATCCCATCCATGCCGGGCAGGCAAAGGTCCAAAATGACCAGATGAATAAACTGTGCCTTGATCACTTCCAATGCCTGAAAAGGATCGGAGCTTGTGAAAACTTGGTATCCCAGGGATTTGAGAAATTCTTTCAGAGGCTCCCTGATACCCTCTTCATCATCCACAATCAGTATCCGGACCGGCCCCTCAGGACAATACTCCATCGAATCCTTTCCGACCCTTGGGATACTTGCCATGTCAGTGTGCCTGGATAGCCTTTTCACTATCTTCCCTTAGTCAATTTTAAAACATAAAAACCCGGACATCAGGCTTGATCCTATGATTCAATAAATATGCTGTATCATAATGGAAGTTCCTTTGTCCGTCAAGCATTTTTGGACTTTTTATGGATTTATTTCATATTTTTGAAAGTATATGGAAAACACTCCATATTTATTCAATCGGTTTTTATCATACTTCACCCTCTGATGCAAATGAGGGTGTGAGCGAACATATTTACTTTGCTTGACGGGAAGGAAGGATGTGAGCAAACATATTTACTCCGCTTGACGGGAAGTAAGGATGTGAGCGAACATATTTACTTTGCTTGACGGGAAGTAAGGATGTGAGCGAACATATTTACTTTGCTTGACGGGAAGGCTTTTTTAATTTTCTAAGGCTTGCTCCGCTAATTTGTCAACTCGGGCTGACGCCCTCGAACAAAGACAAATTTTAACGCTCCGCTTCGCCAAGAGAATTTTCAAAAAGCCTCCCTATATCGCTCCAACAAAACTTTGTCAGGCGGAGCAAAGCGGAGCTACTATGTTGCTCTTTCCAACTACAAAAAAGTCGGCAAAAAGCCTCCCTATATCCCTTCGTAAATATGCCCGCTCACAACTATAAAAGGGAAGGAAAAGAAACGTTGACGCAGACTGATGCTTTTATAAGGAACCGTAAATATCTCTGCTCACGGGGAGGGAAAGGAAATATACTATGGTATGGGTTCAGGTGACACTGCAAAATTTTTTCTAAAAGCATACCGATATCCCTTCGTAAATATGCCCGCTCACAACTATAAAAGGGAAGGCGGAAAAACGTTGGATTAAATGGGACCGGATGAGGGTATGCTGACAATGAACAAATGGAAAGGGAGCGATTAAAGTTTATGGAATTTTTGTCCGATAAAAGGTTAAATGCCAATCGTTTGTTTTAAATGGTGCATTTTTAATGGGATGCATTAAAAAGGGACATTGGAAATGTTCAACGTACTGACTGTCGATGATGATGTAATGATTTGTGATGTGTTGTCCGATTTTCTCAAAGGAAAAGGGTATGAGGTTCGGGCTGCTCACTCAGGAGAGGAGGCCTTAGAGCTCATAGCCAAGAAAAAACCTGATATAGTCCTTTTAGACATGGTGATGCCCGGGATGGGGGGGGAGGCTACATTAAAGGAGATCAAGAAGCAATATATTGACCTGCCGGTCATTATGGTGACCGTAATGACCGATGAAAAGAAGGCATTACATCTTCTGGCTGAAGGTGCGACAGACTATGTCACTAAGCCCATCGACTTTAAATATCTCGAAAAAAACCTTGCCATCTGGGCATCCTTAAAGAATCTTTAATTCTTGTTTCTTTATAAGTATCTACAAGGGAGTATAATACTCTCATTCTATTGAACCGCTTCCAGATATTTCTTATTTCTCGGTATATCGGTCTTATAAAAGCCCTGGACCTGATCCATTTTAACGGATACAACCTTTGAAATCCCTGCCTTTTCCATTGTTATCCCATAAATGGAATCCACACTCAACATGGTCCTCTTACAATGAGTGATAATGATAAACTGGGTCTTTTCTTTCATCTCCTGAACAAGGTTCAAGAATCGATCTACATTGGTCTCGTCCAAAGGGGCATCCACTTCATCCAGGATACAGAAGGGACTCGGTTTGAGCTGATAAACAGCCAGTATGAGTGCCAAGGCAGTCAGGGCCTTTTCCCCGCCCGAAAGTAGGTCGATCCTTTGCAGCCTTTTGCCGGGTGGTTGGGCCACAATGTAAACCCCTGCATCGAGGCAGTCGATACCTTCCTCCAGATGAAGCTCTGCTTGTCCCCCATCAAAGAGTCTGGAAAAAATCTGCTGGAAATCCTGCTGGATCTGAGAAAACGCATTCTGGAAAAGTTCCCTTGATGTGGTATTAATCTCGTTGATGATGGACCTAAGCGAGTCAAGCGCCTTCTGAAGGTCGGATGTTTGCTGGTTCAGAAAGCGATATCTTTCGTCAATCCCTTGGAACTCTTCTATGGCAGCGAGATTGACGACACCGAAATTCTGCACCCTCTCTCTGAGCCGTTCCAATTCCTTTTTTAGCTCCTCCACTTCGGATTCAAAAGGGGAAATTTCATCTTCAGAAGCGGCTTCTTGAGGGATAAAAGAGAAATCCTGTTTCAGATCATCCAACCGGGTTCGCCATTGCGTCATTTCTATCTCTTTGGATTTGATCTCTTTCCTGATCTGATCCAGGTCATGACGCGTGCCCTTGAGGGATTCTTCATGTTCGATACACCTCTCCTTGATCCGGTTGAAAGAGGCCCGAATCCTTTCAAGATCTTCCTGTGCCTTGATGACTTGATCCCTGCCCAGAGGGATTGCTTTCCGGTATTGGTCGACCTCCTTTTCTATGGCATCGATCCTTTCCTTGATCCCATCACTCTCTTCACCAATACGGGCAGCATCCCTCTCCCATTCGCTCTTTGATTCCTCAGAAAGCCTTTTTTCCCGACCGATCGCCTGGATTCTCTCTTTGAGAGATGCCAGGGTGATCCCTTCCTCCATAAAGACCTGGTGGGTCTCATTCTGGTTCCTCTGAGAGATATCCCTCTCTGCCTCCAATCCCTGGATCTCTTTTTCCAAAGCCTCCAAATCCCTGCAAAGGTTCTCATGTCTTTTATCTTCACCGGAGATGGATTCCCGGACCTTGATCAGATCCTTTTCCGACTGCTTTTTATCAAGAATCATCCTGGCTTTCCTGTGCACCAACCTCTCTTTTTCCGCGTCCAGATATTTTTGTTCCCGATCCATGTCTTTGACCCTGGTCTCATACTTGGAGATCTCTGTCCTGATCCCTGCAATCTTTTGATCCAGTTCATCCCTGTTTTTGAGAAGGCCATCCCGATCCTTCAAAAATTGATCCAGCCGCTCCTTCTCGAGTATGGAGCTGTGCCGGATCTCTTTGAGTTCCCTTTTTCGACTCAAAATGCCTACGGATCTCGCTTCCGTACCCCCACCCTTTAGGGTGCCTTCGGGCCGGATGATATCCCCATCCAGAGTCACAATATGCCACTTCCCGTCAAGATGCGGCTCTATTTCCAAACCTGATTTAAGATCCTCGACCATCACGACATCTCCGAGAAGCCACTCAAAAAGATTCTGATACGCTTTAGGGAACTGGACCAGATCTGCCAGCCTGCCGATAAAACCCGGATGTGATCGGATGTGAGTACCCACTTCTCTGACCTGTTGAGGTTTCTTAGCGGCCAATGGCAGGAATGTGGCCTTTCCCTTTCCGCTGTTCTTGAGTTCATCGATCATGCTCAGTGCATCTTCCTTGGACTCGATCAGAATGCCCTGCAGATCATCTCCCAAAACCGCTTCCAATGCATATTCATATTCCTTTTCCGTATTCAGGATCTGTGCAACGCTCTTTCTGCCGGCAGGATCTTTGAGAAGATACTGCACTGCTGAGCGAAATCCCTCCATATTGATCTCCAGGGACTCCAAATGATCTTCTTTGTGTTTCAATCCGGCGCATGCATCCCGCTGCTTTTCTATTGTGGTCGATAACTCATTTATCTTTTGAGACAAATGCGCCCGTTCTGCCTCGACCTCCCGGCAGCCCGCTTCAGCGGTCTTGATCTGCGCTGTCAACAGCCCCTTCTTTTGTCGGACAGAGGCCGCTTCATTACCAATTGTTTCCTCCTCCCGGTTTATCTCCTTTTCCAGGTCGATCTTTTCGGAGATATTCTGCCCCATACCCCCCTCTTTTGCCCTGAGATGCGACAGGTTGTTTTGAATCACACTTATCCGGGTATTGCATTCCGTTAAAGCCTTTCTCTTCTTTTCAATTGCTGCCATGATCCCATCCAACACCTTTTGGGACCCTGCCCTTTTCTCCTTAATCTCTTTGAGTCTCTTTTCACGGGTGGAAAGTTCGGATTCGAGTTGTGCCATATGGGAATCCAGATCGAGGGATACCTTTTGCCTGTTGGATTTTCTGGCCTGAAGCGCATCCATTTCCCTGTTGAGACGGACCAGGGTCTCATCCCGGAGTGTTTTCTCCTGGATCAGGGCCTCCGATCTCTTTTCCATATGCCTTTTTTCCGATTCTTTCTCCCATAACTCCTTTTGAAGCCTGTCAAAATCCGACCCCAATCGCATTGATTCAAGACGGGACTTCTCCAATCCTGCCTCCTGATTCCTCAATCGAGCCAGAATGGCCTGTTCCTGATCTGATAATGCCTGGTATGCCGCTTGGGTCTGCGCAAGATGAAACATCAGTATCCTGGAACGGAGGCTGATGTATCTGGTCTCTTTTCCCTCGGTCTGCTGACAAAGGGCTCGATAGAGTTTTGCACGTCTTGCCTGCCGCTGAAGCAATTTTCGCTGGTTCTCCACCTCCGTTTTGATATCCATCAATCGCTCCAGATTCCCCCTAGTGAGTTCCATCTTCTGGGTGGCTTCCTTTTTTCGCTCTTTATACTTTAATATGCCTGCCGCTGTTTCGAGTAAGATCCGTCTTTCCTGGGGTTTGGCATTGATTATGAAATCGATGTTGCCCTGTTCAACAGTGGTATAAGCCCTTTTATTCATCCCCCATTCCAGGAAGAGATCGGTTATATCCTTGAGCCGACATGTTTTTTTATTCAATAGATACTCGCTCTCTCCGGACCTATAAAGTCGACGTGTGATTTGGATCTGTTGATATTCGGAGGGGAGTGAGCCCAAATTGCTCATTTCCAGGCTTATTTCTGCCATTCCAAGGGGTTTGCGGGAAGCGGTGCCATTAAAGATCACATCCCCCATCTCCTTGCCCCGCAAAAAACGTGCGTTTTGTTCACCCAGTACCCAGCGAATGGCATCACTGATATTGCTCTTTCCGCACCCATTCGGGCCGACAACAGCTGTAAGTCCTGGCTGGAATTCAAGCTCAACTTGATCTGCGAAGGATTTGAATCCGAGAATCTGTAATCTGTTTAATCTCATAAAAAATCTCGGCAGAGGATAATCTCTGGAGGCATTCTCCCGTGGTATGATGGGAATCCCGGGAAGAATGCTATTAATCGCTGGTGATGAGGCCCTTGACTGCTTCCTCTATCCGATCCAATGCCTTTTTGATTGTATCCATACCTGTGGCATAGGAGAGGCGGACATGGGCCTCGGACCCGAAACCTTCTCCTGCAACCATTGCCACTCTGGCATGCTCCAGCAGGTATTCGGTCAATGCTTCCGCACCCGAAAAACGCGAGCCAAAGAGCCCTGAAACATTTGGGAAACAATAGAAGGAGCCTTCAGGGAGCAGACAGGAAACCCGGGGGATGGCATTGAGTCTTTGCACAACATAGTCTCTTCGCTTCTGAAACTCCGAGAGCATGACCCTGACCATACTTTGATCCCCTGTTAATGCCTCTATGGCAGCCTTCTGTGAGATGGAGGTGGGATTGGATGTTGTCTGACTCTGAATCTTATGGATGGATTTGATTACCCATTCGGGCCCCGCCACATAACCGATCCGCCACCCCGTCATGGAATAGGTCTTTGAGACCGCATTCACCAGCAAGGTCCTGGATTTCATCTCATCCGAAAGACCTGCAAGACTGTAATGGGTATGGCCATCATATATGATCTGCTCATAGCATTCATCCGAAATAAGCATCAGATTGTTTTTTAAGCTGATTTTTGCTATGGCTTCCAAGGTATTTCTATTATAGATCGCACCAGTGGGATTGGAAGGGGTATTGATTATTATAGCCTTAGTCCTCGGGGAGATTTTCTCCTCGAGTGCATCAGGCTTGAGCATAAAACCTGAAGACTCATCCGTATGAAGGATAACAGGGGTCGCACCCACCAGTTTGATCTGTTCCGGATAGGTCACCCAATAAGGCGCAGGGAGGATTACCTCATCCCCCTCCTCAAAGAGGGCCAAAGCGATATTGTAAAGGGAATGCTTTGCACCGCAAGAAACAACAATCTCCGATTCTCTGTAATTCAGGCCATTATCCCTTGAAAGCTTTTCACAGATGGCCTGTTTGAGTTCCAATGTACCCCCCGCAGGTGTATATTTGGTAAAACCCTCTTTAATGGCCTTTATGGCGGCATTCTTGATATTTTCCGGTGTGTCGAAATCCGGTTCACCGGCACCCAGGCCGATAACATCAATGCCCTCCCTTTTCATCTGATCTGCCTTGGCCTTGATGGCCAAGGTAGGGGATGCTGAAATACGGTCTACGCGTTTTGAAAGTTTCATTTTTCTATTTACCCTTACGATAGAGTCCTTTTAGTTTTTCCACTACACTGGACGGCACCATGTCTTCTGTCCGGCCTCCGAACAATGCCAGCTCTTTCACAATACTCGAGCTGAGATAGATATGATTTTCATCCGGCATCATAAAAACCGTTTCAATGTTTTCATCCTGCTGTCGATTCACAAGTGCCATCTGAAGCTCATATTCAAAATCGGAAACCGCCCGCAACCCCCGAATGATAACCTGGGCATTATGTTCCCTCACACAATCTATCAACAGAGAATCAAATGGCACTACGTCCACCTCGGGATATGCCTTGACCGCCTCCCGTACCATGAGCATTCTTTCTTCTAAACTAAAAAAGGGCTTTTTCAAAGGGTTTTCCGCCACTGCAACAATCAATTTGCGGAACAGTTTATTCCCTCTGATAATGAGATCCAGATGCCCATTCGTTATGGGATCAAAACTTCCTGGATAAATGGCGCAGATATTCATTCCGGTCCTCAGGCCTCAATATGATGAAATAGTTTGATCATTGTATCTCCAAACCTGTATTCCTTCAGGCTAATCAGATCAAAAATCCTTTCCGGGATGGATTTCTTGACTGAATGCTCCATCAACACCCTTGCCGAGGGAAGAAGGAGATGGCCTGATGAAATGGCCTCCAAGCACTCTACAGAAGCATCAAAATCATAGGGTGGGTCCAGGAAAATATAATCAAACTGCCTCTGTCGATTACTGAGGGTTTCAATGGCCTGAAAGGCATCGCACTGCATGATCTCGGAGCCTTCTTTAAAAGCACACCTGGATAGATTCTCCTTGATCAAATCAATGGAAGAGGATCGATTGTCCACAAAAACCACATTGCGGGCACCCCGGCTAAAGGCCTCTATTCCAACGGCACCTGTGCCACAGAAAAGATCCAGGAATCTTGCGTTTTCTATATCAGGCCCGATAATGTCAAATATCGCCTCTCTAACCTTATCAGAGGTTGGCCTTAATATGGAAGTGCCAAAAGGCGCCTTTAACCTTCTCCCTTTGGCAAGTCCTGCAACCACCCTCATATGTCAAACCTCAAACGGTTCATAAAAATTTTAAAGACAAGAGATAAATCCCCCAGGGAGATCTCTTACTCGCCTGCTTTTTCCTTTATTCTGGCCTGTGCAGCAGCCAACCGGGCAATGGGAACCCGGAAGGGTGAACAACTCACATAATTCAGATTGGTCCGGTGACAGAATTCCACAGACTTAGGCTCACCACCATGTTCTCCGCAAATGCCGATCTTGAGATCAGGCCTTGTTTTCCTGCCTTTTTCCACGCCCATCCGAACCAATTGGCCCACACCTTCCTGATCAAGTGAGATAAAAGGATCATGGGGGAGTATCCCCTTTTCCACATACTCCGGCAGAAACACACCTGCATCATCCCTGGAAAAACCAAAGGTCATCTGGGTCAGATCATTGGTGCCAAATGAGAAAAACTGGGCTTTCTGGGCAATCAGGTGAGCCGTTAAAGCAGCCCGGGGAATTTCAATCATGGTTCCCACCAGATAATCGATTTTAGCACCTTTTTCCTTGAAAACTTTTTGCGCTGTAGCATTGATAATATTGGCCTGCATTTCATACTCTTTCACCGTACCAATCAGCGGAACCATAATTTCCGGGCGGGCATCTATACCACGAGCTTTCAGATTAAGTGCAGCTTCAATAATGGCACGTGTCTGCATTTCGGTAATTTCAGGGTAGGTATTGCCCAAACGGCAACCTCGGTGACCGAGCATGGGATTAAATTCAGCCAGCGATTCAACTTTTGCTTTAACCTGTTCTGGGGTAATTCCCATTTCTTCAGCCATTTCTTTCTGGTTGGCTTCTTC
>JBLIRM010000039.1:0-20799 GCA_049472295.1 bacterium
GGCCTTCTCCTGGATGACCTTTAAGGCGTTCTTGGGGACCACACCCAGTTTGGCCCAGGCCTCGCAGGCAAAGATCTCTATCTGCAACCAGATTCGAAATTTGTTTTCCGGCTCCCAGATGCTTCCCATCTCGGGTCTTGTATATCTCGGGATCATCCTCATCTCCATCAATATTGAAATTTCTGAAAAGAACAAACGGCGTAACCGTTCACTGCATTTCCCTATTGTCATTGCGAGGAGCCGAAGGCGACGTGGCAATCTCAAAAACAGATTGCTTCACTTCGTTCGCAATGAGGTTGTGTCATAACACTCTTTTTTGTCATTTCGAGTGATAGCGAGAAATCTTGAAGTGTCTAATATCAACAGGTTAAGATTCCTCACATTCGTTCGGAATGACATTTTCACCAATTATGCCACAGCCTCAATGACTTACAATCCGAAATAGGGTGAACGGTTACCAAACGGCTATATCAGTTCAATAGGTGAAATGGCTCTATCCTGCAAGGCCACCTGGAGTTGAATATGCCGGCAATCATTGCTTTGCAGGACCCTCATGGCATTCAGGTGAGCCATCTCATGCATGTTGTTTGTCTGGCTGACATGGGCCAATACCACATGCCTCAGATCGGTGTGGAGGAGATCGGTCAACAGGGAGGCAGAATCCTCATTGGAAAGGTGACCGAAAATCCCCTTGATTCGCTGCTTCAACCACCAGGGATATGGCCCCCGGAATAGCATCCCCGGATCATGATTCGATTCCAGTATAAGACACTGGGCCCCTTTGAGCGACTCTCTCACCAGGTGCGTGGTCTTGCCGAGGTCCGTGGCTACGCCTATCTTTGATGCCCCATTATGGAGGCAGAAACCGACCGGATCAGCAGCATCATGCAACACTTCAAAGGATTCAAACCCGATATCCCCTATCTCGAATCCATTTCCAGCGGAAAAGGGCTGGACCTTTTTGTAATGATGGGCCATATCCTTCTGAAGGGCATTCCATGTCCCCTGGCTCAGATATACCGGAACATCCAGTTTTTTAAGCAGGACATTCAGGCCCTTCACATGATCCGAATGCTCATGGGTGATAACCACACCATCCAATCCGAAGGGATCCGTCCCCATTTCATTCAGCCTCCGGAAGATCTCCTTGCAGCTAAAACCGGCATCAATGAGCACCCTGGCCTTTGACGAGGCCACTAATGTGGCATTCCCGGAACTTCCGCTTCCCAAAACACAGATTCTAAGAGTAATTCCCCTGCCCCCCTCTCAACATCTACGTCATGTGCCTGTATGACCGAAACCGCCGTCCATTCTATCCGACTCAGGCAGATCGGGCACCTCCTCCCAGCAGGCTGTAATCACCGGCTGAATGACCATCTGGGCGATCCTGTCCCCCCGTTTTATTTCGAATGGGGTTTTCCCCAGATTAATGAGTATAATCTTGATTTCCCCTCTGTAGTCCGCATCAATAGTCCCCGGCGTATTGAGGACCCCTATCCCGTGCTTTATTGCCAGACCGCTCCTGGGTCTGATCTGGGCCTCAAACCCAACCGGGACGGCAATGGCAAAACCGGTCGGGATGATCTCCCTTCCTCCCGGAGGGATGAAAATGCTCCCGTCCACAGCGGCATAAATATCCATGCCTGAGGCATGGGGGGTCATGTAGGCAGAGAACGGCAGATCTTCCGATCCATTCAGTTTTTTAATGGGGATTTTGATACGGTTCATGTATTTTTGTTAACAGGTTAAAGGCCTTTTGTCAAGGGGGATTCCATTCAGAGGACCGATAGAGGCCAAATTCAGGTAACGGCTGTCCATGATCCTGTTGGCAAGATCAAGGATGTCCTTTTCCGTGACCTGCTCAATGGCCTTCAATGTCTCACTCAACGTGAAATGGCGGCTAAAATACATCTCCTGCTTGGCTAATCTGCTCATTCTATTGACTGTACTCTCAAGACCAAGCATCATATTCCCCTTGAGCTGATTTTTTGCCTTTTTCAGTTCATCGCCGGATACAGGATCGGTTTTCAGCTTGCGGAATTCTTTGAGGATCAGTTCGGTGACCTCCTCGGCACTCTCCCTCTTCGTTCCGGCATAGACAACAAGCATCCCGGTGTCTTTATATGATGACCAGTAGGAATAGACAGAGTAAGCCAATCCCCTCTCCTCTCTGATGGTTTGAAAGAGTCTGGAACTCAATCCGCTTCCCAGAATGGTATTCAGAAGATAACCTGCGTACCTGGCATCATCTGCCTGTGACAGACCGGCTGTTCCCAGACAGATGTGGACCTGCTCCAGGTCCTTTTTCCTGAGAGTGGTATTTGGAAAAATTTTGGGTGGCTGTTGGGACAAAAATGAATGAGCCTTCGTGGGATTGGGAATGATATCCGCAACCATATCCAGGACCTGTTCGTGGCTCAGATTGCCAGCAGCAGCCAGGATGATCCTCTGGGGTTGATATGCATTATGATAATATCCCTTGAGGCCATCCCTGGTCATACCGGCGATGGTGTCCTTCAGGCCGATGATGGGCCTGCCAAGGGGATGATCCCTCCAGAATCCATGTGTCAGGATGTCATGGATATAATCGTCAGGGGTGTCTTCAATGGCCCGGATCTCCTCCAGTATCACACCCCTTTCCCGCTCCATCTCATCCGGAGGGAAGAGGGGATTCAATAGGATATCCACCATAAGGTCCATGGTTTCGGAAAGTTTTTCATCCAGGCAATTGGCTAAAAAGCAGGTAAATTCCCTTGAGGTGAAGGCATCCAGATGGCCCCCGATGGAATCGATCTCAATGGCGATGTCTCTTGCAGAACGGGTCTTTGTCCCTTTAAAGAGCATATGCTCAATGAAATGGGTTACCCCATTCAAGGGATCGGGTTCGACCCTGGAGCCTCCCACGATCCAAAAACCGAAGGCCACGGATCGTACATAAGGGATATGTTCGGTCACGACCCGCATCCCGTTATCCAGGGTGGATTCCTTGAACTGCCCCCCCTGAAATTCCTCCGGGCTCAATGCCGGTCCCCTCCACGGCGCGGGTCCCTATCATGCCGATACCTGCCGCCATCTCTCTGGGAGGAGGGATGTCTGCTGCGGGTGTCCCCATGTCTGTCGTACCTGCGTTCCCTGTTGTCCCTGCTGTCTTCACGCCGGGGGGGACGTTGCTGCATCTCGGAGGGGTCGGGTTTTGGAAGGAGTTCCTTTCTTCCCAGCCTGACCTTGCCATCCCGATCCACTTCGATTACCTTGACCTTTATCTTTTCCCCCTCCTTGATTTCATCCTCAATACGTCTGAAATACCGATAGCTGATCTCTGTCTTGTGCAGCAGACCGTCGGTGCCGGGAAGGATCTCCACAAAGGCCCCGAAATCACATATTTTTTTGACCAGACCTTCGTATATCTTACCCACTTCGGGTTCTTCAGTCATTGCCAGGATCCGTTTCTTGGCCTCCTGATTCTTATCTTCCTCAGTGGATGAAACGGTCACCCGACCTTCGTCATCAATATCGATTTTGACCCCTAACTCTTCAATAAGCCCGCGGATGGTCTTTCCCCCGGGGCCGATCACAACGCCGATCTTATCCTTCGGAACCTGAACAAAGAGGATCTTCGGGGCATATTGTGAGATCTGCGGCCTTGGGCCGGCGAGGGCCTCCATCATCTTCTCCAGGATCTTCATCCGGCCTTCCCGGGCCTGTTGAAGGGCCTGGGCCATGATTTCCTTGGTTACACCGGCAATCTTCACATCCATCTGGAATGCAGTGATACCTTCTCCGGTGCCGGCCACCTTAAAATCCATGTCCCCCAAATGGTCCTCCATACCCATGATATCACTCAAAATGGCAAAATCTTCCTCCTCTTTAACGAGTCCCATGGCAATACCCGCCACCGGTGCCTTGGTGGGCACCCCGGCATCCATAAGGGACAAACTGCCTCCGCATACAGAGGCCATGGAGGATGAGCCATTGGATTCCAGGACATCGGATACGATCCTGATGGTGTAAGGAAAGATATCCTGGGCAGGGATCACCGCCTGAATGGCACGTTCGGCCAGCACCCCATGCCCGATCTCTCTCCTGCCGGGGGAACCCAAAAATCTTACCTCTCCCACACTAAAGGGGGGAAAGTTGTAATGAAGCATAAAGCTCTTATAGCGTTCCCCCAGAAGGTCATCGATCTTCTTTTCATCTTCGGGCGTACCCAGGGTGGCAATGGCCAATGCCTGGGTTTCGCCCCTGGTAAAAAGGGCCGATCCATGGGTCCTGGGAAGAATGCCCACCTGACAATCGATGGGCCTTATCTCATCCCAGGCCCTGCCATCAGGTCGCTTCTTTTGTACAAGGATCAGATTGCGGGCGATCTCTTTGGTCAGATCTTCTATGATACTCTTCACCTTCCATTGGATTTCATCTGCTTCCTCTTCCGTTACGAACTTCTCCAATGTCTCGTCGCCGATTTCAGAGAGTCTGAGGCTCCGGTCCAATTTTTCGGGTATGATTATCCCCTCCTGAAGAAGGGGCTCTGCAAATTCCCGAACCTTCGCCACTAGCTCGGGCTCGATTTCTTTTTCTTCCACCGCTTCTTTGGGACGACCGACCTTTTCCCTCAATTCTTCCTGTAATTTAATAATGGGTTGAAAATGCTCATGCCCGAAAAATATGGCCTCCAGCATCAGCTCCTCTGATACCTCCCTTGCCATACCTTCCACCATGGTCACTGCATCCCTGGTTCCTGCCACAATGATGTTGATCCTGCTTTCCTCAAGCTGGGCATATGTGGGATTGGCAATGAATTCATCCCCTATGAGACCCACCCGAACCGCAGCCACCGGTTCCTGAAACGGAATCTGGGAGATATGCAGTGCACAGGAGGCACCGATCAGGGAGAGCACATCCGGATCATTCTCCTGATCTGCAGACAGGGCCATGGCGATGACCTGGGTCTCTTTTGTAAATCCTTTCGGGAAAAGAGGACGAATGGGACGATCGATCAATCTTGCTGTCAGGGTTTCCTTTTCACCGGGTCTCCCCTCCCGTTTAAAAAATCCTCCGGGAATCTTTCCGGCAGCATAGGATTTTTCCATATAATTGACCGTTAAAGGGAAAAAATCAATCCCTTCTCTTGATTCCTTTGCGCTTACTGCGCTAACCAAAACAACCGTATCCCCGTACCTGACAACAACGGCCCCTTTCGCCTGCCTTGCCACCTGACCTGTGGTGACGTTCAAGATTCTTTGGCCGATTTCTACTTCTAAGCTCTCTACCATGCAAATATACCTCCGCGCCTCATTTTCCAATGGATTTTAATCAAATATTAGAATGGATGAAGCGGTGTTATGGGAATTATTTTCTTATGCCTAATTTTTCAATAATCGCTTTATATCTTTCCGTATCTTTTGTTTTAAGATAGTTTAATAGCCTTCGACGCTGACCAACGAGTTTGAGTAAACCCCGACGGGAATGGTGGTCCTTTTTATGGGTCTTAAAATGTTCGGTCAGATATGTTATCCTTCCACTCAATAAAGCGATCTGAACCTCCGGAGAGCCGGTATCTTCTTCATGAAGCTTATACGTTTCAATCAGATCTTTTTTTTGTTCCTTGGCCAATGGCATTTCCGAATACCTCCTTCCTTATCGATAATATTCATAAACTAATAAAGTACCATACTGGAGTTGTAAAGTAAAGCAATTTCGCCGTTTGTGCGATAATAAGGTGTTTCTTCCCATTGATCATGGAAATACATATGTATCGATATCTCTCGGACGAAACAGGAAAATGTCCTTTCAGGAATTCCTCAAACGCTGACTATTTGGAATCATACTGGGCAAATGCGGTTGCAGACTCCCATACCCTCACCAAATCCAATTCCACGGACGGGTCCCCCAGTCTTTTCACAAATTCATCAAATATATAAGATGCCAGATTTTCGGATGAAGGATTCTTCGTCTGAAAAGGAGCCTTGTCATTCAGAAAGGTATGATCCAATTCAGAAAGGATCCCATTCAGAATGTCCTTCAATACCTTGAAATCAATGCCTAACCCAATGTCATTCAATCGATCTGTCTTGACCATGACCTGGACACGCCAGTTGTGTCCATGAAGGCCCTCACACTTTCCCTCATATTCTTTCAGTTGATGCGCAGCGGCAAACCCCGACTCCACCATAAGCCTGTACATCTTTATTCTTTCTCCTTCAGTTCAATGATCTCTTTTATCTCGCAAAGCAATGCCTCCGCCAAATCCGCCTCACTGACATTGCGTACAATCTCCCCTTTTCGGAAAACCACACCCTTTCCCATCCCCCCTGCCACGCCCACATCCGCATCTGCGGCCTCTCCCGGACCGTTCACCACACATCCCATGACCGCTACCTTAAGAGGCATTGTGACCTGCGATACCTCCCGTTCTATTCGCTCTGCCAATCCGAAGAGATCGATCTTACAGCGGGCGCATGTAGGGCAGGATATGACCTCAACCCCCCTCTGCCTGAGGCCCAAAGATCTCAAGATCTCAAATCCGGCTCTGACTTCCAGCAATGGATCGCCGGTAATGGAGACACGGATGGTGTCACCTATACCTTCAGCGAGCAAGATCCCCAGGGCCACGGCTGATTTAATAGGAGCGCTGAACGGCCCCCCTGCCTCGGTGAGGCCCAGGTGTAAGGGGTAATCGGTTTTTTCAGCCATCAGACGATAGGCATCGATGGTGACACCCACATGGGAGGATTTCAGGGAGACCTTGATCAGGTCGAATCCCTCTGTTTCAAAAAGATCGATATGCCGCAAAGCGCTTGTGACTATTGCCTCGGCTGTTGGACCCTCAAATTTTTCCTGCAGATCCTTCTCCAGAGAACCTGAATTCACACCGATGCGAATGGGGACCCCCCTTGATTTTGCCTCCTTTATAATCTGTATGATACGATCCCTGGAACCGATATTCCCGGGATTGATCCTTATACCGTCCACACCCTGGCGAAGTGACTCCAGGGCCAGTAGATAGTCAAAATGGCAATCCGCAATAACAGGGATGGGAGACCCTCTTTTTATCTCCCCGATCACTGCCGCCGATTCCTTATCCGGCACGGAGACCCTTATGATCTCGCACCCGGCATGGGCAAGCATCCTGATCTGTGCCAGGGTCGAAGGAACATCCCTGGTGTCGGTTTTGGTCATTGACTGGACGGAGATGGGCGAATCCCCTCCGATCGGGACATCCCCCAATAGGATCTGTTTGGTTTGCCGCCTTTTGATCACCACTATTACTGGATGTCCTTATCTTTAGCGGTTTTTGCAAATTTACCCGTGACCTTGCCGGCCTTTGCCTTGATTCGATTCTCACCCTGTTTGCAAAAACCTCCCAATGTCTTCTTCATGGCAAGTTCCATTTTTTCCATCTTTTGCCCCACCTGAATCATTGTCCTGCCACCCCCAAAGAATACAAATGCGAGTAAGACAATCAAGAGGAAAAAGATATAAATCAGTCTTCTTACAATCTTCATATTTTCCCCCTTCTTAACCTTTTTTAATTACTTTACATTTTTGAATCAGTTCAGAAAGACGCTTTTGATAACACACCCCGTATGCCGTCATTTCTATTTTTCGTTCTGTCGGGGAAACAATCTGCATCAGGATCGCAAGATGCTCTTCAGGAATAAGGTTTTCCGCACGATCGGCCCATTCAATCATACAAATGCCCTGGCTGAAAAAAAATTCTTCATATCCCAAATCCATCACCTCATCTTGACATGAAAGCCTGTAAAAATCAAAGTGGTGGACCGGCAGTCTGCCTTTATAACGATTCATGATCACAAAGGTAGGACTGGTGATATACACATCCTTCGGCACACCCAACCCACGGCAGATCCCCTGGATCAAACAGGTCTTCCCTGCCCCCAGATCCCCCCAAAAAGCCAGAATATCGCCCGGCAAAAGATGCTGGGCAAGCAGGTGCCCCAAATCCATCGTCTCTTGGACGGAGTGACTCGAAATCACAAGATTCATAGACATTATCTTCCGGCAGATTCCAGCCTGAAATTGATACGGATGATCCCCTCCTGAGTGGAGAGGTCCTGAGACGTTTCAAATCGCCAGGAAAATATATATGCCAATGCCTTTTCTTCCAATGCCACTGAAAGTTTCTGGATGGGGATCGCATTCACCACTTCGCCCATCCCGTTGACCCAAAATCTAACCATCACAAGTCCCTCTTCATTCCCCTGGTAAGTGGGAGGTTGCTCCGGTTTGGATATCCATCTCCGCGGAGTCCCCTTCCATGTAATATCAGGGATTTGCTGAGATGACTTCTCCTCCGGGAACTCCTCGATCAAAACGGACTCCGGCAAACCGGTTTCCATTCCAGGGCCGGGTATACCTTTATGCCCATTGATGCCATGAGGGATCGGGTATTTGTCTCCATCCATCCGGACAGGTTCGGTAAACTCTTCGGGCCATATCATGGCATATTCCTCATCTCCGGGCACCACTGTCTGCTTGGGAAGCTGTATCTCCGGTGCATGGGAATCATTGATGGGTTTCTGTTCCCAAGGCCTGGGCCCCAGACCGTCAATCACCCGATCTGTGGTCATTTTCCCCAAATTCAGGATCTCGTCCGAAGGCCGAGGCATCTCCGAAGGAGGTCCCTTTTCTCCTCCTGCAGTGATGCCTTTGTCAATATCCATGGGCTGAAGGTCTTCGATCAGTGAGACACCCACGATGGATAAAGGCTCTGCAATCTTCGGGGGCATCATCCTCGGCCAAAGGGCAATGATCAACCCATGAAGCAAGAGAGAGACCAAAATGGCATAATCCAGTCTTGCATCCATATCTCCCTGATCAACCCTCTTTCCCCGACTCCGGCCGTGTGGCTATGGCCATATTCTCAAGGCCTGCCCTTTTTGCCATATCCATGACCTTCACAACCATCCCATGCCTTGCCAACTCGTCCGCATGTATGATCAAGACCTGGTCCTTGGACTCACTGGCCTTGGACTCCAGAGCCGATTTCAGTTCCGGCAGGCGCATCTGGGTATTATTGAGATAGAAACGCCCCTCTTTAGTAATATGGACTTCCAGGCGATCGCGGGATTGGATCACCTCCGAAGCTGCCTTCGGGAGTTTCACCTGCAATCCGGGAGTGGCCACAAAACTGGTCGTGAGCATAAAAAATATCAGCATCAGGAGCACCACATCGATAAGGCTGACGATATTGATTTCCGGCAATACCCCATGGTCATTGTTTGAGAAATTCATTACTTCCTCCCGCCCCTATTGGGATTCACTTTTGAATTCTCTTCAAGGATATCCAAAAGCTCCATGGATGTGCTCTCCATCTCCAGGATGTATCCGTTGGCCTTCTTGAGAAAATAATTGTGAACAACCAGAGTGGGAATGGCAACTACCAGACCTGCTGCAGTGGTGATCAATGCCTCTGAAATCCCTGCGGCCAGGGCCGTAGGATGCCCGACCCCCTGGAGGGATATTACCTGGAAGACCTTTATCATACCGGCCACTGTACCCAAAAGCCCCAACAGTGGTGAAATAACGGCTATAGTTGAGAGAACCGCCAGATATCGATGCAGTTTATCCGCCTCTTTTTTACCGGTATGCTCGATGGCCTCTTTGATATGCGCTCTGGGCTGGTCTCTCTTTAGGATCCCGGCCTCCATGATCTTGGCGATGGGCCATACATTATGAGAACAGATGGCAATGGCCTCCTGGACCAATCCTTCATTGAGGACCTTCTTCATCTTTGCCACAAACTCGGAAGGGTGAATCCTGCTCTGTCTCAAAAAATAGAATCTTTCCAGGGTGATCGCCACTGCAATGACAGAACAAAAAAGGATAGGAATCATAATGATTCCACCCTTGACAAGATAATCGATCATATCTCCTCCTTTTTATCCCTTTCTGTTGACCACATTTTACAGTCTCGTAAAAAATCATGAATTGATTGCAACTTAATATTACATTATTTCCCCAGGCTTAGGATTCGCTTGCTGGCCTGTTCCGCCCAGGTCCCATCCCTCACATCAAATGCAATAGCCTCTTTGTATGCGGTCATGGCCTCCTTATTCTTTTTTTGCATCTCATAGATCTGACCGATGCGATAATAGGCCTTGGCCTGAGATCCATCCTTTTCAGGATAAAGATAGGCGATCTTCATCAACTCCAGAATGGCCTTGTCGAAATCCTTCAGATGAACATATGTCTCAGCAAGGTCATAGATGGATTTGAGCCTCAATCCTCTGTCCTCTGCCTGCACAGAGAATTCAAAATGTTCCCTGCTCTTTTTATAATCCCCCAGTTCATAATAGATCCTGCCGAGGGAATAATGGGTCTGGATCGCAAGATAACTTTCAGGAAACAGATCCAGGATCCTTTCATACATCTCTCTGGCCTTCTTGGTTTCTCCCATCTCATGGTATATATCCCCTTTGGCCAGGAGAGCCTCAACGGATTTACCCTCTTTCTGATTCAATTCGAGCACCTGATCCAGACTTTCGATGGCCTTTTCATTCTCCCCTTCCAATCGATAAAATCTGCCCAGGTTCAAATAGGCATCCGCCCTGAGGTCAGGGTCGGAAAACCTGAAAAGGATGGTCTTTAATGTGGCCACAGCCTTTTTATTATCGCCCAACTCTCCATGGATCTGGGCCATCTTCTGGAGTGATATGGCTGACCACTTTCCATTGGGAAAGTGATCGACAATCCGCTGATACACTCCGAGCGCATGAGCCCACTCCTTGCGGGACTGATACGTAGAGCCCAATCGGAAGAGGATCGTCTCGGAAAGTGGATCCTGGCGATACCTTTCCCAGAATTCTTCTGCATTTTTGATGTAATCCGCCATATTACCGATCTGATCAAGGCTGAGAATAATACCATACTTGGCCTCCCTGACCGAATCGGATTGAGGGTACTTATCAATGAGGTCCTGATAACTCTGTATGGCCTTCTCGTAATTCTTCATATTGTAATAACTGTCCCCCATCTTAACCATTGCTTGAGAAACAAACGGGGTATCTCTATAGATTCTGACAATGTCACGAAATTCATTGAGTGCTTCCTGATATTTGGCCGTCATGAAATAAATCCATCCCGCCCGATATCTGGCCTCCGCGCCCAATGAGCTGTCCGGATATTCGGATATGAGCTTTCTTATATATTTCAGGGCATCGAGGCGATGGTTCAATCTGATCATGACCAGGGCCAGGCGATAATATATTTTATCCATAAACGCAATCCTGGGATATTCCTTCATGATCTGCTGTAAGGTTTTTCGAGATGCCTTATAATGTTCAAGGTTATACTGACATTCAGCCAGCCGGAACATGGCCTCCGCCCTCTTTGCGCCTTTAGGATAATCTCTGACAACCCCTTGAAAGGCATCTGCCGCCCGAACCCAATCATCCTGGGTATAGAATGACCAGGCCAAACCGAATTGAGCATCCTCAGCCAGATCAGTTGCCGGCAGAGCAAGAACCATCTGATAATATTTAATTGCACCGGGAAAATCCCCTTTCTCGAAAAGGGCATTTCCCAGCCAGAATAATATCTGGTCCCGAATTTCGGAATCCGGAAATAACTCCAGATGCGCTCCAAACGCCCTGACAGCAAAGGTATACTCTCTTTGCCGATAATATGCCTGGCCGAGCCGAAAAAGGGCTAATTGAGAAAGCACAGGCATGTCTGCATACTCTGCAACATCCCTGTAATAGGGTATGGCTTCCGTAAAGGCCTTCAAATTATAGAGCCCTTCACCTATCATCAAGTCCCCGATCTCCCGCATCTCCCCTTTCGGATATATCTTTGTCATTTCGAGCCAGATCCTTATAGCCCGATCATATTCGGAGAGCCGAAAATACGACCAACCCGTTCTAAAGAGGGCCTTCTCCACTAAGGGATGTTCAGGAAAACGCCCGGCCATTTCCAAAAACTGGGTGGCAGCCTTAGCATAATCCTCAAGGGAGAAAAGGGTTTTCCCTTTTAAGTAAATGATATTGGGCAATAAAGGACTTTCCGGAAAAAGTGTCTCAAAATCCGATAGCTGATCGATCACTTTCTGATAAGAACCCCGTACATAGTGGACCCAGGACAATCCATATACTGCCGAAGGCGCCTTCGGATGTTCGGGGAATTCCTTTAGGAACCACTCATATGCCAGTCCGGCCTCCTTGATCTTCTCGGCCTGCAAAAGGGATTCGGCCATCCAGAATTCCGCCTCCGATCTGAGGGGACTCAGGGGATAATTATGAAGAAAGAGGTCGAACTCCTTGGCCGCTTCCTGGAATCGACCCATCTTATAAAGTGTACTCGCCAACAAATAATGGGTCTTTGCACGAACGGGGCTCTCATGATAACCAAAGAGGAGAGACCTGAAAAGTTTGACGGCCTCCTCATATTCCCCTCTCTGATCCATGATCCAGCCAAGGGAATAAAAGGCATAATCGGCATATTGGGATCTTGGTGAATGCTCCGTGATGTAGCGGTAATAGAATGCTGCCACATCCCAGTCGCCCACCTGGTATGAAGCCTCAGCAGCCCAGTAATGGGCCTGAGCCAGATATGAAGAATCGGAATAGCGGCTCCCGAGTTCAAGAAAGAGCTGGAATGCCTCCCTGTATTCTCCCTGCTGGTATTTGAACCGGCCAAGGTCATAATATCCCTTATCTCCCATAATGGTTTGAGAAAACAACTTTTCGATGGGAGAACCGAAAATACAACAGGAGGAAGGTTTGTCATAAGGGGCCACCTTACTTTCGGCTGATCCGGATGGGACGCCTTCCTGCCTGGTTGCTTCTTCAGGAATCTCCTTGATGCCGGTCACTTTTTCAGGCGGAATCGTCTCTTTCCGTTCCTCTTTCACCTTCAGTTCGGAACGCCCGATGGCAATGACTTCCGGCAGGCGGAGTATCTCCTCTGCGAATACTTTGTGATGCAACAATCCCAGGGTCAGACCTATGAAAAGTATGGCAAAACCCGTTGAAAATAAGCGCCTAGGGCATCGACTCATTCATCTTCTCCTTACTTGAATCCTCATCCCTTTGCTTGGATTCCCGGATCCCTTTTTGAATCATATCTATCCTCTCCTGAGCTGTCTTCACCAGGTCTTTTGTCCCGCCTTTCATTTGAGAGGCCTGGGTGTAAAAATCGAGGGCAAGTTCCAATTCCCCTTTCTGTTCATAAAAATTTGCAAGGCGAAATCTGGCCATTTGATTCCATATCGCCTGATCCGGATAAGAGGAGATCACCCTCTTAAATCCCTTCAGGGCCTTATCATTATCCCCTATTGAAAGGAATGCATCCGACATCCGATAGCATGCCTCTGCTGATAGGGTTGCATTCTCCGCTCTTGCAGCCATTTGGTAGAAATACGCGGCCTCTTTCATCTCCCCCGACTGATAGTGAATATTACCCATATATAGAGATGCCTCTGCCCCTCTTTCGTGATCGGGATAATGCTTGAGGATATCTTCAAACTGCGCCTTTGCCAATGTATTTTCCTTCATATGAAGATAATCCAGACCAATCTGGAAGATCGCTTCCGGTATGATGGATAGAGTTGGATACCTCTTTTTGAGAGAGATAAGCGTTTCAACCGATTCCGGATATCTTTTTTGCCTTTGCAAAATCCGACCCAAACGAAAAAGTGCCTCTGGGATTTGCGGATCCCCTTTGGATGCATTTTTTAAAAAGTCTTGAAATAGAGCAATTGCATCATTATCCTTTTCCAGTTCCGTTAAAGCAAATCCCTTTTTTAAAACCACCTTGCCGAGATCCTCAGGTAAGAGATTTGTGAACACCTCGTAATGCTCAAGTGCACCATTATAATCCTTCTGTTGAAAAAGCAGGTCACCCAGACTGAGATGAATCTGTGGGATGAGTTCCGCAGGAGGGGACTTCTCCAGAAGATCTCGAAATTGCTTGATTGCTTCCGTATAACGGCCAAGTTCCATCTGACACCACCCTGAACCATATAGTGCCTGGTGCAGGAACTTCCGTTCGGATGACTCGTTTATATAACTAAGATATGCAGCCAGGGCTTCGGCATATCTCCTCAACTGATAAAGGGATTCTGCGATCCAAAAACGGGCATCCTGTGCAAAACCGGAAGAAGGGGCCTCCTTGAGCAATCTCTGGTAATCCAGGATGGCTGAGGAAAAATCCCGTTGCTTAAATTTAATGCCTGCCAGTCGAAAAATTGCTATATGCTTCAATTTATGATCCGGATACAGATCCAAAACCTTTTGATAAGCTGCTTCTGCAAGGGAATCCTTATTTTGAACACGATAAGCCTCCCCCAATCTGAACCATGCAAAAGGTGCCTTCTGGTTCTTGGGATAAACCTCCAGAAATTTTTGAAACTGATCAATGGCAAGATCTAGGAACCCATTCTTATAGGCCCCAAGTGCGACCGTATACAGGCTGTCCTCAGGGCTCATCTGGGCCTGGCTCAAAGGGCAAAAAAACAAGAACGAGCACCCCGTCATCAGAAGAACGATCAGGGATATACAGATGCCCCTCCCTTTAATTGCCCAAAGGTTATCCCTCTTTCTTCTTTTTGCATCCATCCGAAATTCATGCTCCATAAGAACTGATTTTATATCTGCCCTTTTCCTTTTGCAAGAAATCCTCTTTGACTTTAGAATATCAATTTTTGGGATAGTGTCAGCGTGAGCAGATATGCATGCTCACCTTCTCAACTGATAATTGATTGACTTTGAAAGGAAAATATGTTAAAAAAAACTTATAATTAAGCACTTTTGGCCACGATCAATTGCCCTTTTTCGATGATTTTTATGAAGGGCCTTCTATCGATCCATCGATTCAGTCCAATCCCGCAGATAAAATGAGACCATATCGTGTGATGCATTCATGGATCATCGGGGGCTAACCCAAAAATGAGAGGTTGATATATGCCGATCTATGAATTTCTCTGCATGGATTGTAATCGAATCTTTAGCTTTTTTTCCAGATCATTTAAAGAGGGGCGAATACCGAAATGCCCTAAATGTCATGGGATGAATATGACCAAACAGATCTCCCTTGTGGCCCGTCACATCAGTAAAAGCCGTAAAGCCTCCGGAGGTGATGACACCTCTCCGGATATGGACCGGCCTTACGATCCCGGAGAGGAAGCCAAAATGGAAAAGGCCATGAAGATACTCGAAAAAGAGATGGCAGGGATAAACGAAGAAAATCCTGACCCTCGTCAACTGGGCAGGCTCATGAGACGCATGTCTGAAATCACAGGGGAACCGATGCCTGAGGAAATGAACGAGGCTGTGAGGAGACTGGAAGCCGGTGAGGACCCTGAAAAAATCGAAGAGAAAATGGGTGATCTGTTCGGAGATGATGAATCCGCTCAAGGTGGAGGCTATGGAGGACCCACCAGGGACCCCGGATTATACGATTTTTGAACCGTAAAAACCAATGGAACTTGTTTAATATAACAGGTACGCCTCATACCTGATTCTAAAAAAGGCCGCTACCAAGCCATTATTTCTACAATGCTTGTGAAGCGGCCTTTTATGTCGATTTCGCCTTAAATATTACCTTATTTTTGCCTTTCGGCATACAAACTTCTGAACCAGAGTATTACTTTACAATGATCCTATCATTCTGAGTCCCAAATGTATTGGGCACCCTTTGAGAACTCTTAGGATCTTCTCGCCATTCACCATCCACAAAGAATTTATAATCATAGACACCAGGCTTAAGACTAAGGGCGGCTCGCCATTCTCCTGAATTTGTCTTTGTAAGATGGCATGAATTTGTGCTCCAATTATTGAAATCGCCAGCCAGACAAACCTGATTTGCATCTGGAGCATAGTATGAAAATTGTATAGACTTGGTGGAGGGTGCCATAGGCTTTGGTGCAGATGGATTTGCTAACGGCCTTGCTACCGGTTTCGAAGCTGCTTTAGGAACTGGTTTTGAAACTGGTTTAGGAGCAGGTTTTGACATTTTTGGGGCTGTGTTAATCGGCGTTGGTTTTGAGGCTTGCGTCATTGATTTTGTTTTTGATGTATCCCCAGGTTTAGAAATAGGGTTACAAGCCGTCTTGTTCACTGCACTTTTTTGATTTTTGGTGCTCTTGGTAATGGTCTTGCGTTTAGTAGCCATATTGCCCCCCTTTAAAATGTGAGCCTAAGTTAATTATCCATTCAATACAAAGTATTATATAGCCTATCACAACTTTAAAATCAAATAAAGCCTGATAGTGAGAATATAGGAAAATCCTCCAAAAAGCAAGCCCTCAGATCCGATCAAGACTTGATGGAAGACACGGGATTTAAACCCGTTAGTTCTGCATTGCGAAGGCAAATCAGAGAATCAGGTTGATCTTATATATTCTGCCATCTGCTTATAAATGCTTTACTTTTAAACCAGATTCAGGGTAACGGGACTTATATCCGTTCCCCTCTCTCTCTATATTTCTACTATACAAAAACTTTACAGTCAAGGGGTATATTCATGCGCCCCAACTAAAACTTTTTTCTTGTAGATTTACTTTTGTGTCGACGATCCTTCATATGAGCCGGATTCCCAACGATATCTGTAAATAATCCCATTAGGATCAACAAAGAATTGTGTTTTTGACATCATTGTGGATATCACTGGAAATGACTCTTCACAATCATCATAAAAGTGATGTCGAAGGGGTCCTCGCGGAATAGTAACACAGTCATCTCTTGATATGAGAATCTGGCTTTCTCTGACATATTCGATTATCTTTCCGCCATCTTTCAAGGGATATGAGTTCTGAGGTAATCCCCATTCTGCAATGAGATCAGAGGCAGGGATGTTTTTCCATTTAGAAAGGCCCCTTTCATACGATTCCTTTGTAGCTGGATTGGTGCAGGAAATTATAGGAAAAATGAAAAGGGTGACAATGGCTGATAAAAAAATTGTATCGGTAATATTATGGTTATGATTGTTTGTAAACATAGCAATTAATTTTACCATAAATAAAAACCCCTTAAGGGAGACACACCTTAAGGGGGCAAGGCATTGGACCGAAATTTATGACTACCGATCACGGTCCGTTTAAAAATATAATCACCTTTGTTGAGATATGTCAATACTTTTTTAAAGCATCCGCTACCATGCTGGGGTCTGAATCGTATAGGAGGCGCCAACGAATAATTGGCATTAATGATATTTTTTTATTATTAAAATTTTCTGCCATTCATTATTCTCTAAAATAATTTGTTAATATTCATCTTGGCAAAAACTTGGATATCCATATATTCTTTGTCATGGGAAAACGAATTTCATCATGTTACCGAACTATTTTACATCTTCTTATTCTTATTGTAGTATTGGTATTATAAAAAATTAATCGATAGAATATATTATTCCTCACCTTGCAAAAAAGGGATTATATGCCAAAACATAAAGGAAAAGATTTTTTTTGCCCAATTGTATCAGAAGATGTTAAAATTGTTTTGAAAACGAAATCTTTTCTTAGTCGGACCTTCAAAGATAAACTATATGTGCAATGCAATCAATCTGAGTGCCAATACGCACACGAAAATGTTCCTCCCTGCCCCTTAACACTAGATCTTTTTGCCAAAGAGATCGAAGAAAGGGAAGAGAGACGAAAAGCCAAAAAAGACGAATATTATTATTAAAAATTCCTTTATTCTTATTGGATTTCATTTTCCATCTCTTTGTTTTTTCTTGAAATATTTCCCCGTTTGGCATCTCTGAGTTTTCTCCCAACCCTATAGCGAACCGCTTCACTCCTTCGGCCCGCGATACCCTATGAACAAATCCTAAGGAATTGATTTTCGAAATGTCCGCCGCAAGGCGACAGGTATCTTCCGAGACATTAGAGAGATAATTGACGACTGCCTTTCGGCCGGTGACAGAACCTATAACCTCTCTTATCAATTCCCGCATGGATAATTCTTCTAAAGGGCCATATACGAAAAACGGCCTTACCATAACTACTGATAAATAATCATCCCAGTATGGGACTTTGATTCTAAGTAGTCTATAATATGAAAGTCTTCAGGCAGGGTACAGGCCACAAAATATAGTGTATCAAAGCGCAAATAAGAACGGCCTGCAGATATGATGACAAAGACGTCTTCCCCTTCTGGTGCATCTGTCCATTTGCTGAAATGAAGCATTTTTTCCCCTGATTGTCAAAGAGAATAAGGTTATTTCCAAATCTGGTCCTTAGATAACAGATAACTTCAAATTCTTTACGATATCGTGGATGGAATGGATGGGTGAGCCTAAATTATTTTGTCAACTGGGTCATAAGATAAGATGTGAAGAATGCCCATCATGCGCTGACATAAAAAAGGAATCTTCCTATACTCGACCTGTTAAAAACAAGTTTTATCAAAATCAACTGATGAGTTCCGGACATGGCAATGTGGATTCCATCATCAATAGAGAACTCCCCGCATTGCTCACAAACAAGAGCAGGAACCACTTTGAAAAGAAATATTATAATGAAGTGTTAAGGCGAAAAAAAATTCGAACGCTACTTGCTTGAGGAAGAGCGGGACCGGTTCTTGGCTGCATTGATTATGGAGGCGACCATGGCAGAGATAACCGGTCATATTAATGCTTGCACCGATCCAAAGGATGACATAAATTTATCAAACCTTCCCACCTAAATCCCATTTATATGCACGCTCTGAATTTACTCAGCCTGTATACGGAGATAGTCCAATGTCTACTTCTGGGTCTTAAGGACATAAACTGTCTTATGGCATTCTTCCAATATCATTACAATACTTCCGGCTGAATGAATTGCCCTTTGCCGGAAAGATAGAATATAAGGGGAATAAGGTCTATCCCATCTATTAGCATATATTGTCAATTCAAACAATGTGTGCATGTGACATCATGCTCAGCCGGATGCCTTTTGGTGTGAAATAACTGGCATGAAATTTGCTCATCTATGAGTCCTTAAGGCGGTCTGACATTTTTAGACCATTACTATAAAAGGGAGGAAAGACGATGGATAGAGATGAGACTGGTTTCGTAAAACGCATGATTGCATTCATGGTCATAGTATTATTTGCATGCCTGGGGCCTGTTTCACCGGCTCAAGCCCAATTTCCTTACAGCAGCGGATGGCTCGGAGGCTCCCTTTTTACCTCTCCCTTTTCCTCATTCAGCCCTATTTCCAGTTTCTATAACAACCCATTTGCCCAATATGACAGCTTCTTCTCACAGGGGTCCGCCTTATACCCCGGATCAATAATCCCTGCATCGCTTTACCCTGAGACCCTATTTCCTAATTTACAGATAACTTCTTCATGGTACAACCCCGGCGTTTACACAATGATAAACCCCTGGCAGTCGCTGTCACCCTATTCCCTCTTCAACACTTATAGTTACTATTCTCCACAACAGTCTTTCTATAATCAGCCTTACACCTATAGTCAACCTTACACCTATAATCAGCCTTACACCTCAGGTCTTTTCTTTCAGTCCCCATACAGCACTGCAAATTATTCGCTCTATTCGCCATTTTACAACCCCTTAAGCCCGACAACAAGCACAACTACGCTGTGCCCGCCAGGATATTATGGGAAACCGGCGATTTATCTCTATCCGGAGGAAGACACCCATATAACAGTCAAACTTGATATAGACGGAGAGATTACAACAACCATTCCGCCATACAAAGATGGCTGGCACGTGCTTGCGACCAAAGAGGGGATCATCATCAATGAGGGGAATGGAGAGAAATATGACTATCTCTTCTGGGAGGCAGACCCAAATGTATTGGTCCTTCCTGATACAGGATGGGTGGTTGCCCAGGGGGACCTTGAGAAGTGGTTTGATGAATATCTGGACAAGCTCGGTTTAAACAAAAAGGAAAAGACCCAATTCATGGAATACTGGCTGGGGCGGCTTCATGGGGAAGGCTATTATGAGATAAAATTGTTGAGCAGGACATTTCTGGATGAGCACGCCGGATTGATCATCACCCCTCAGCCCGATACCCTGATCAGGGTAATCTTCCATTTCAGACCTCTTGATGGGCCAGTGGATGAGCCAGAATTATTAGCTGCGCCGGTCATTGAGACCCCAAAACGTGAAGGCTTTGTGGTGCTTGAGTGGGGAGGGATACTCAGCCTGCCCAATTGAGACCTTAATTTTATCTGCTGTTATAGGTAACTATCGAAGATTTCAAGGAATTAAAGATTTAAGCAGAGACATTAGAGTAAAAAGTGGAGTTATGGAAAGGCGTAAGATACGAGGGCACAAGATCCTGCCTGTTGGAATAATACTATTAATGATGTTACTTTCCGGATTTTATTCTATTGGGATGGTAAGGGCTTTATTATATTCCAGTCCTGAACCTCCTTCACGAATCACCATTGACTACCTTAACCTTCTTTCTCCCCCCATAGGTCTTTATCCTCCCATGAGTCCAGCAGATCCAGGTGCATATAATTAGTCAAAAACTTTCATATAAATATTCTTTGAATATTTGTTTTGACAAAAGTAGAAATTCTGTCTATACTTTTATCCAGGTAAAGCGAATTCTATCACATATCACAATCACAAAAAGGACAATGAAAAAAATTCATTCATTCAGAGTGGCATTGCTAATATTATGCTTATTGAGTGCCATCATTTTTTCTTCTTTGGCTTACGGAGCGCAAGTAGCTTATCAAGCACATATTGCCAATGTCAGCTGGTTAAGTGAGGTTTACGATGGTGACACCGCTGGCCTTCCTGGATCAGGAAACCAAATGGAAGCTGTGCGGATAAGAATCTCTGGCTTTCCCTCAACTTTCCACATTGATTACC
>JBLIRM010000004.1:0-12869 GCA_049472295.1 bacterium
CCTTGGACAGATCTTCCCCGACAATACTATTACCCCCGGATACTCTGAGAACAATGGGTGTGGATATGTCCGGATCCACGGCATTTCTGAGCACCCCCCTTGTAAGCATCAATGAATCTGCGTAAGGGACAAGAGGCATAATGGCTTTCCCGGGATCTTCAAGACCTGAGGTGGGGCCGAGAAAATATCCATGGTCTACGGCCAGCATCACAGTATGTCCTGTATCCGGTTTGATGATTTGACTCAGACGGTTCTTCATTCCCCAATCCATTCCTTTGACCTCCTTTTGGAAACTAGTCTTAAAAATCAAGCATTAAAACCTTAAAGCAGTAATTATACATCTTAAATAAAATTAGAACTCTACCTGAATTCATAAAGAATATCAAGGAATCCGGGGTCAAGCATTTACAAGTATAAAATATAATCCTATCAAATTTGTCTAAAATACCGATTAAGATATTAAGCCAAAATGTTTTTGTATGTGGTTAATTTCTATGAGGTTAAAAGGTGCAAGAGATCGCTGAGGCTCAAAAGAAGATACAAAATCATCATAAAACCAAAGAGGTTTTTAGTAAGGTCAGGGATCTTGTCATTAACCTTGTCCATAATTCTCCCTTCTTTTTCACGGCCATTGATGCCGAGGGAAAGACACTTTTTATGAATGCCTCCATGTTAAAGGCCCTTGGTTATCAATTTGAAGAGGTGATTGATAAGGACTATCTTTCCACATTCGTTCTGAAACCTTATTTGGAAGAGATTCCCAGACAATTTGGTTATATGATCAATTCAACGGGACATGCCTTTAATGAAAACCGCCTCATCAGCAGAGATGGCAGGGAATTATATGTGGAATGGCATTCTCATCCGGTATTTAAAGGAAGCGGGGAAATTGATTATTTCTTTGGTGTGGGGATAGATATCACGGAACAGAAACTGGCCCAAAAAGCCCTTGAGGAAAACGAGACCCGCTATCGATTAATCACCGAAAATGTCGTGGACATCATCTGGACCATGGACCTAAATAAACAGTTTACTTTTATCAGTCCATCCATCACTAACCTTCTGGGTTATGATGTGGACGAGGCCATAACCATGTCCCTGGAAAAGATATTGACCCCGGATTCTTTGGAGGTTGTAGATAAGGCCCTATCGGAAGAGATGGCCATAGAGGAGAGTGATCAAAAAGATCCCTTCAGAACGAGGATTCTGGATCTAGAGCTTTACTGCAAAGATGGCTCCCTAGTCTGGACCGAAAATAAGGTAAAATTTATCCGGGATTTCGAGGGGGAACCTATAGGGATACTGGGAGTCACCCGTGATATTGATGAGCGCAAACTCACGGAAAAGGCTCTGCTCGAACAGACCCATATATTTCAAACCCTTTTACAGGAGATACCTGCCGTTGTCATCACATTGGACGAAGCAGGCAGATATATGGATGCTAATAGTGCCACGCTCAACTTCTTTGAATGTGGAAAGGAGAAGCTGATCAACCGATCATTCTGGGAATTTTCATCCCCATTAAGCATTGCCAAGCAAAAGCGGGAATATGAAAGATTCATAGAAGAAAAAATGCTCGAAATGGATTTTCAGGTGAATGATCGGATAAAAACCCTTTTTCTCAGCATGATCTCCTTGACTACCTCAAACCGGACAATCCGGTATTGCATCGGGCAGGATATTACAAAAAGAAAACAGGCAGAAAACGCTCTAAAGGAAAGCGAAGAGAAATACCGCATTCTGGTGGAAAATCAAGGTGACCTGGTAGTGAAAGTGGACAAGGATGGTCGATTGCTGTTTGTCAGCCCATCCTATTGTGAAGTATTTGGAAAAAGTGAAGAAGAACTCCTGGGGAAAAAATTTATGCCCTTAGTACACCAAGAGGATCGGGAATCCACTAAAAAGGCCATGGAGAATCTCTACAGGCCCCCGCATACCTGTTATTTGGAACAACGTGCCATGACCAAAGATGGATGGAAATGGTTTGCATGGTCCGATAAGGCGATCTGTGACGAGCATGGCAATGTACGGGCCATCGTTGGTATCGGAAGAGACATTAGTGATCAAAAGGAATCGGATGAAGAAAAGGAAAAAATGCAGGCCCAGCTTCTGCATGC
Source organism: bacterium (assembly GCA_049472295.1). Lineage (GTDB taxonomy): Bacteria > SZUA-182 > SZUA-182 > DTGQ01 > JAFGSM01 > JBLIRM01. The sequence continues at coordinate 2,118 of JBLIRM010000004.1, forward strand.
CCAGAAAATGGAAGCCGTGGGCACTCTGGCCGGAGGAATCGCTCACGATTTCAATAACCTTCTCATGGTTATTTCGGGATACAGGGAATTCCTGTCGGAAAAGCTCTCCCCGAAAAGCCCATTAAAGAATGATGTGGAGGAGATCGGGAAGGCGGTTGATCGAGCCTCCGCGCTGACAGGCCAGCTTCTCACCTTCAGCAGGAGACAAAATATCCAGCCAAAGCTGGTGAACCTGAACACTATAGTCTTCAATATCGAAAAAATGCTTCAACGTCTCATCGGGGAAGATATTCACCTGAAAAGCTTTTTGGAACCCCATCTGAAATATGTGAAAGCAGATCCCGGACAGTTGGGTCAGGTCATCATGAATCTCGCAGTGAATGCAAGGGACAGCATGCCCCATGGCGGGGAACTTTATATCCGGACGGAAAACGTGACACTGGACAGCGTCCATGTCAAATTCATACCCGAGGCCCAGCCCGGTGATTTCGTATGCCTTTCAATCCTAGATACGGGAAAGGGCATGAACAATGATATCCTCCCGCGTATCTTCGAACCCTTCTTTACCACTAAGGGACTGGGAAACGGTACAGGTCTGGGGCTGTCCATAGTATATGGGATCATTAAACAGCATGGGGGATGGATCAATGTCTATAGTGAAGAAGGACGCGGCGCCGCCTTCAACATATACCTGCCTGCTTCTGCCATGGATCCCATTACAAATAGCAAAAAATCTGTTTCACTGCAGACGATCCAGGGAAATGGCGAAAGGATATTATTGGTTGAGGATGAAAAGGCCCTCTGCACCTTGATCCATAAGACGCTTACAACACACAAATATAATGTGTTCAAGGCGTCAGGCATGAAAGAGGCATTGAAAATCTTTGATAAAGAAAATGAAAATTTCGACATGCTTTTTAGTGATGTGGTGCTGACCGACGGCACTGGGATTCAGTTGGCGGATCAGATTAGATCCCGCAGGCCGGAGATTTATGTAATTTTAAGCAGCGGATACACGGAAGAAAAATCCCGTTATGACGTTATATCCGACAAAGGATACGGATTCCTGCAAAAGCCCTTTGAATTGAAGGATATGCTCAAAGTCCTAAAAGAGGCTTTCACGGAAAAAGACACAGATCCATCCGAAGATTCTATCAATGAGGTTTGATAATCACCTTCAAAGAATCCTCTGCCTCGAATACAATCCGAAAGGCATCCCCAATATCCTCCAGTGGAAATTCATGGGTAATCATCTCATCAACCCTTATCTTTTTTAAATGTATCAATTCCAGTGCTGCGGCATAATCCTCCTGAGCACCTGCATAAGAACTGGTCAATGTAATCTCTGAGCGCCAGAATAATTTATTCGGATCCAGTGGTATGGACACACCTTTGTCCGTGACCGCGAAAAACAGGATCGTACCGCCACGGTCAATGGAGATTATGGCCTGACTCACCGCAGATGCCGCACCCGTGCATAAGATAATCATATCCGCAAGGCGCCCGTCATTGGCCTCCAGCAATAATTTTGGAATATTATCCCTGCCTGAAATGGTGATATCAGCGCCAAAGCGTTTGGCTTGTGCAAGGCGGAATTCATTGATATCTGTTGCAATCACACGACCCGCACCCAAAAGCTTTGCCATCTGGACATGAAGAAGACCTGCGATACCGCTACCCATAACAAGGACGGTATTGCCGGGCTGATGCCCTATCATCCTTTGGGCACGCCACACACATGCCAGGGGCTCCACAAAGGTGGCCTTCTCAAAGCTGACATCATCCGGCAGGATGAATGTACCCCGCTCCGCATTGATCCGGGGGATACGGACATATTCGCTAAAGCCCCCGGGATCAAAATTTGTGGTTCGCAGGGTTTCACAAACGGTATGGTGCCCGCTGATACAGTAATGACATTTCCCACAGGGCACATGATGGGCGGCACACACCCGATCCCCCGGTTTGAATTCTTCCATCCCCTCGCCCACCTCAACCACCTCTCCGGCGATTTCATGACCCAGGACCAGAGGGACTCTATCCTTGCGATACCACTCGAGCACATCGCTTCCGCATATGCCACTGGCCATAACCTTGACCAGCAATTCACCAGGGCCGATCTCAGGCCTCTCCATCTCTTCAACCCTGACATCCCTGTTGCTGTAATACATTCCGATTCTCATCATTCATAAGATCCTTTTGCAATAGTTTATGATATAAAAATAGCTCCGGTCTGCCACCCTATTCCGGGGCCGAGGGAAGGCTCAAATCATTTTATGCCCTTTTTAGGGGTGGTTTCAAGTATGCCCCTTTGCTTTAAGATTGTGAGCAAACATATTTGCTCCGCTCACTGTGATTTTCTGTTCCCTATTTGATATACTGCGATGCATACGGACATATCATTTTCGGATCAACAGGGAATAAATTACCCCGCCGCAAACATCGGGGTATTAAAAAATGTTTTTAAGGCGCCCCAAGGGGTGGAGAATTATACCCATAGGGAATGAAACCTCCCCGCAGCAAGCTGCGGGTTATCTCGTGTAAAATATTTTTAACCAAGCAAGCTTCGGGGAATTGAACCCTTAGGGATTAAAAGAGGAGGAGAACCGAAACATGCCCCAATGGGATGACTGGCAATGGCAGATTCAAAACCGCATCACGGATATTGATCGGTTGCCCTTCGAATGGATGGACCGGGATCAAAGGCATCAGATCAAACCGGTGTGTCAGAGATTTCCAATGGCCATTACACCTTACTATCTTTCTTTGATAAACCCTGAAGACCCCGAGGACCCGCTAATGAAGCAGGTATTGCCTTCCGTTCAGGAGATGACTCCCTCTGACCACTCCTTGGCCGACCCCTTAAGTGAGGATGCCAACTCACCGGTCCGGGGGCTGACACACCGCTATCCTGACAGGGTATTGTTTGTCCTGACAAACGCTTGCGCCGTGTATTGCAGGCACTGCACCCGAAAAAGAAAATGGAGTGAAGGATGCAACAATATACTGTCGCAAAAAGAGGTGGAAAAGGCCTTGGATTATATTCGAGGTCGTCATGAGATCAGGGACGTGCTCATCTCCGGCGGAGATCCTCTGCTCCTTCCCCTATCCTTTCTTGCATTTGTGCTGAAAGAGGTCAGGGCCATTCCCCATGTAGAGATCATTCGTATCGGGTCACGCATACCTGTGGTTCTCCCGCAAAGGATCGATCCCCCCCTGCTGGAAGTCCTGGGCAAAAATGGCCCCATCTGGCTAAATACACAATTCAATCACCCGCATGAAATTACAGAGGCATCTGCAAATGCTTGCGATCTGTTTCTTCGGAAGGGCATCCCGGTCAGCAATCAGACGGTGCTGCTGAGGGGTATCAATGACCGTCTGGAGATCATCAAGGCATTGAATCAAAAACTCCTCAGGATCAAGGTCAGGCCGTATTATCTTTTCCAATGCGACCCTGTCATGGGCACAGAGCATTTCAGGACCAGTCTGCGGACCGGCATTGATATTATCGAACACCTCAGGGGCCATACCTCAGGTCTTGCCATCCCCCATTTTGTTGTGGACCTTCCGGGTGGCGGGGGGAAGGTCCCGATAATCCCCGATTATATTATGCATCAATCCGGCAATGAAATCACCTTCAGAAACTATGAGGGAAAATGTTTTGTACATCATGAACCCAAGGAACCTTTATCATAGGTATTTATTAAAAGGATCTATTGGGATAAGTTTTTAAAGGATTGAAGGAAAAGGATATCCAACAAAATGTCTAAGGATTGTTCTGTGGAGGAAATTTTTTATGCCAGGGTCTTTTTCGCCTTTTTCTGGGTCTTCTCCGTTTCTTATAAATGGGCCTGTGTAATTCCTCAATTCGTGCATCCCATATCTTTATCAGGCCGGCATCGATCTGGCCTGTTTCGCCGAGCCAGCGGAACAGGATCAGCGCATACCTGAAGAAATCCTTTCGGATCATCCGGAACTCACCCTTGTATCCGGTGCCCCGCTTCATTCTCCAAATGGTCCTGTAAATCTCTTTGATCAAATGCCTGCAATGGATCCTTATATTAAAATGATAACAAAAGGGATTGATCAGTTCCCTGAAGAGTGTATCCAGATCATTCAGATGGCTGATCTTTTCCCTTTCCATCTGCTTTGATATAAACGGCCAAAGAAACGCGGAAAGGCATAAATAATCAGGAGCGATCTTTTTTGCCGCGATCAACGCATCCAACTGTCTTAACAGATCCAGCAGGCAAAGGGCCTGCCTTTCTTCCCATGGCTGAAAATCATTGAACAAGGCATGAAACAGCCCGGTCGACAAAAAGAGGGAAAAACATTGATGAGCGTATCCACTCATGAGTATGGCTATGATTTCTTCCTTGATCCTCTCAGGAGAGCCATGCTGAATTTCCTCTTTGCAGGTCTTGATGGCCTGGAAGGTATTCGGGTCCAATCGGAAATCAAGCCGGGCGGCGAATTCAATCCCGCGCATCATCCTGACAGGGTCCTCATAAAAACGGGTACAAGGGTCACCAATCACCCTGACTACACCCTTTCTCAGATCATCGATACCGCCCACATAGTCTATGATTTTAAAGCTATTGATGTCATAAAAAAGGGCATTGATGGTGAAATCCCTACGATTAGCATCTTCCACAGGGGTGCCGTAATATCGGTTGCTCTCTATGGTCAACTCACGACGGTCTTCAATATCCGGCAAGGCATCCGGCTGACGTCTGAAGGTTGAAACCTCAATGATTTTATTCCTTCTAAAAATGATATGGGCCAGGCGAAATCTGCGTCCAATCAGCCTGCAATTCCTGAAGATCTTTCTCACCTGAGGTGGCCTGGCATCCGTACACACATCAAAGTCCTTGGGTGTCCTTTCCAGGAGGATATCCCGGACACACCCCCCAACGAGATAGGCCTTGAAGCCTCTGTCTTTCAGCCTATAAAGGACCTTAAGGGCCTCTTTATCGATCAGCTTCCTGGAAAGGTTATGTTGAGACCTGGGCAAGATACATAAAGGAGAGATATCCTGTTTTGCCCCATGTTGAAGGTGGGACGGATAGTCAAGATCAGGATCCTTTGGGTGTTGTTTCAACTTGGACACTCAGAATTAATAATTTTTGGAGATTGATTATCATTTATAAATATTAAATTGTAATCTTTGTTTGGGCTTTATTATGATATCAGTATTGTTTTATAAATACAATTTCGTTATATTAATGATATAGGCAGTGGTTTATCTGAAAGGAAGAATATCCTGATAATCATATTGGAAAAACATATATTCTCATAAAATCGCATGAAAAAACCCGGCAAAAATCCGATCCGTATCATCAAAGACGATCTGTTCCTTGAACATCTTGCTGGGATACCCCATCCGGAATCCCCGGATCGCCTCAGGGCGGTTTACAAATATCTCTCAGCGCATAATCCCATGACCCACGTCTCCTACATCAAACCACGGCCGGCCTCCAGGGATGAAATGGCCCTCGTCCACGATCCGGAGTATATCAAAGAGATTGAAGGGATCTCCCGATTCCCAAGTTATCTGGACCCGGATACCCCTGTCACGCAACACTCCTATCAAGCAGCTATTCTGGGGGCAGGCGGGCTTCTCGAAGCCGTGGACACAGTGATAAAAAAAGAGACTGCACCGGTATTCGCACTCGTTCGCCCTCCGGGACATCATGCGGAAAGGAATCTTGCCAGGGGGTTCTGCCTTTTTAACAATGTCGCCATTGCTGCCCGTTATGCCCAGGAAAAACATGGGATCAAGCGGGTGCTTATCTGTGATTGGGATGTGCATCACGGCAATGGCACCCAGCGTGCCTTTTTCTCCGATCCATCGGTTCTCTATTTCTCCATCCACCAATACCCGCACTATCCGGGTACAGGCAGTCTGGGGGAAATCGGCACCGGCCCGGGTGAGGGATTTAACATCAATTGTCCATTGCCTCCGGGACAGGGTGATACCGAATACAGGGTCATATTTCAAAAGATCCTAATCCCCGTAGCCCTCAGTTTCAAGCCCGAACTGATTCTGGTCTCCGCCGGTTTTGATCCCTATTTCAATGATCCCCTTGCGGGCATGCTGGTCACTGAAGAGGGATTCGCATCCATGACCTCCGCCCTCATGGAGATAGCCTCCTCATGCTGCCCAGGGAGGATGATCTTTTCCCTGGAAGGGGGATATCATCTGGAAGGCCTGGTGAGGTGTATCTCCAGGGTCATCAAAACCTTGAGCGGCGATATATATAAAATGGACGAAAAGGATGGGCCGCCCCAGGCTATCAATCACGGAACCGGCAGTATCATCAAACATGTCCGGTCGATCTTCTCTAAATATTGGAAGGGATTGTAGTCCCTGGAGCACCACTTGGATGGAGCATAAGGGAAGATAAATTCATAAAGGGTCACTGTTTCATTTTACTTATTATTATCCGGAATTAGCCTGTTCGTATCTCCGAAAGAGCGCTCTCAGGATATCCTTGACCCTTTCTCTGGGTAATCCCACCACATTATAATAATCCCCTTCGATTCTCTCCACAAAAAGATCCCCGATCTCCTGGATCGCATAGGCACCCGCCTTGTCGAAAGGGGCATGCGTCCGGACATAGTCCCGGATATCCTCATCAGTAATGGACCTCATGGTGACCCTGGTGACTACATGTTCCTTGATTTCCTCCATCACCTGACCCTCCCTGACCACCAAAAATGCCATGCCTGTAATCACCCGGTGGGTCTTTCCGGAAAGGACTGAAAGCATCCGGACCGCCTCGGACGCATCCCTGGGTTTGTTAAAGATATCGTTCCCCAGGGCAACCACTGTGTCCGCACCGAGCAGGATCCCATCCCCTGCCCTTTGCGAGACCCATCGGGCCTTGGCCATGGCATTTTCCACGGCACTCTCCTCCGGAGCAAGATGGGGCGGGTGATCCTCTTCCACATGTGGTACGATCACCTCAAAGGGCCTTCCTATCTCTTTTAGTATCTCTCGTCTTCGGGGAGATCCCGAAGCCAAAATCAATCGCATGCCTCACCATCCCTGAAAAAGTTTCGGGATATGATACCAGATTCCTTGATGATTGGGCAATCTTCAAAAGAAAAAGGTGGTAAGCGGAGGGGAATAAAGGTGTCAGGAATGGATTAGTAAGACCACCAGGGCTTGACATCAACGGAAAATGTCATGGTCACGGATCCGCCTCTGTTGTCGTAGAATACGATCTGCACCCTGTAAAGCCCAGGGAAGTGGCTCTGAAATCGCCACATGAAATCATTCCCACTGATTCGTTGCAACTCACCCACATTCGAGGATGCAAAAAGCCTGTTTCCGTCCGGATCATATACCTCGATATCGGACGGGCTGAGGATGACTTCCTCACCTGCCCTCACAGATATGGAGCTTTCAGGAGATGAAATAATAATGGGTGGATGGTTTGTGAGGGGTTCGCCAGAGTCTTTATCAAATGATCGATAGGTGCAGGTGATGATTGCTTCTCCATGAGCCACGCCACCTCGGTTGTCTGAACAGGTTACTACAGCGTCCTGAACATCGGGATGTGTGGGGATAAAGGAGATCAACCCGCTGCTTTGATCGATCCGGCGGTCATAGACCCAGGGTCCATATTGATAGGAAGGCAGATTGTTGATGGTCAAGTTCCATACCATAGAGGACATGTCGTCCCTTATGGTCATGCCCGGGGTATTCGCTGGCACATGTGTGGTAGCAGGGATCTCTCCGTTCAGATTGTATGCCTGGGAGAATATGAAACAATCCGGATCGATGAAGTTGATATGATATTCCCCTTCCTCGTCTATATAAAAGGTCGGGTCCTCGATAGGCAACTGCAATACAGGCGCATAGTTCTCCACCGGGTAGTTGACCACGCTGATGGGGAAGGTCCGCACATCGGAATATACTCCATCGGTCACCTCAATCGTCACGATCATGTCCTCAAAATACTGCGGCGTATAGTTCAGGGCCGCCACATTCGGCCAGACCGGGATACCGGAATTCCAGAGGGCCGCTTCGAGCATTAAGACCTGCTCCGGGGAATAGTAGGGCCTGCCATAAGTTTTTATGAGATCGATTACAGAATGACGGGCCGGAAGATAGGTCGGCATACCATCAAAGGGAACAGTAGAAAGCGGCTCCAGCAGGAAGGCCTGGATACCACTGGCGCCATAGCCGTTTACTTGGACATTCCAGCCCAGGGTCTCGAATGTTTTGATATTATCGGCCTGGCTTCCGCCAAATCTCAGGTTCGGATCGGCAAAGACAGGCAGATTGAAATCTACGATAAAGAAGGGCAGCCCGAGGGCCTCCGCGACATTGGGATCATTCTCACCGAACAGGTTCGGGTCGGCACCCAGCTCATTTACATAGTATCGATAGACAGGATCGTTCGGGTCATTAGGATCCTGAGCGAATAGGAAATTCTCAGGATCGAGCATGAGATCCGGAACATAATCATATTCGCGTGTCTCGCCGTTCACATGGCATTTGATGTTCGCCCCAGAGTAATCAGCCACAAAGATATAGGTGTAAGGCTCGTCGAGATGGGCATACAGCGGGCCTATTTCGAATAGATCGGGATATCCAAGGCATTCATTCCTATAGGAGGTGTTCCTGAAAACTATATTGTCCAGACGGAACATCCGGCCGGTCAGGACAATCCTCCCGGCCCTGCTCATATACCAATCCCCTTTTTCCGTTATCCCTTCGAACCTGTCTACCGCCTTCTTTACGGATTCGTCAAGATCAATCCAAACAGGATGCCAGGAGCCGTTTAAATAGCTTTTGGGGAAACTGAGAGTCACTTCCAGGGATTCTTCTGAAAAATCCGTTACAACATAGCTCCAAACCGAACCCCCATCATCCGAATCCTTAGGTATTATTCTGACCGTGACATGAGAACCGGATGCAGTGAGGCCTTCCACATCCATTTCAAAGATCTCCAAGGACTCGATGCCAAGAGGTGCCCTAAAATCGAATGATACGACCGCATGGGTATTCATGTCCATATAACTCAGGCCGGGGTCGGTATCCGAAGCAGGTGGTGTAAACAGACGGCGCCACAGTTTTGGTTTACTATAGGGTGTGCCAAGCAGAAAGATGGAAGCAGGTCGGTACACATCCAAAACACGGCCCCCCTCCTGAAGATCTTCAGTTGTTCCGGGTGACCCACCCGAACCTCCACCGATTCAGAAGGAATCACACCATGTTTGAGGCCCGATCCAAAACTCCCCCTCCCATCCATGATTTTTCGGGCTGTCCCAATACTCGAAGTTGTCAACTATGATGTCCCCATTCGACCATTCAAACTGGGAGGATTGATATGGAGGATAAACCTCCGTACGGAAGGAGCAATAATCCCAAAGAGGAGGAAATCCGTTACTTATCTGGGCGGTGGCTATGGGGCAAATCAGAGACAGGAAAACAGACACACAAAGACAGACCGTCAAGCCTTTCATGCTTCGGCTCATTTCATAGTCCTCAGTCCAAAAGTGATTTATCCCCTTTTACTTCTATAAATAATAATACTAATTTATAATCAAGTAGGCAATAAAATTTGTGTTTTTCAATATATCCCGGCATATGCCGGGATCTTGAAAAAATCGGGAAGCGAAGAAAAAAAATAAACAATTTAATATATAATAGACGTTTGAGACATTGCTGCGATTACTTAAAAAATTCCATGAAAGCGTTTCGAAAAAATCCATTAAAGATTTTAAGATAATGCCATACTCAATGTAAGGGGTTGCTCAAGCTCTGAGCTTTTTGACCAGCAAGGCCACCCGCTTTCCCAGTTTAACTGCATTTGAAACGGCTGTCTTGTCCGGGCTTCCCGTACAGGAGACCCCGTAATGGCCGGTGGCGTCCAGAGGGTCGCCCACGATGATCATGCCGTATATCAACATGGCCTGGATGATGGAAAGGATCGTGGTCTCCTTACCGCCCGATTGGTCACCGGAGGTGGCAAAGGCCGCACCGATCTTATCCCCCATCTGTTTCCGGATACCCACAAATTTATCGAACACCTCCTTAATATCCGAGGCCATGGTCCCGAAATATACAGGGGAACCTGCGATAATGGCATCGGATGAGAGGAAATCCTCCTTTTTCACCTCGGATACATCTTTCAGAACACACATGACATCCTTGACATCTTGTACACCATTTGCCACTTCCTCAGCCAGTTTCTTTGTGTTTCCGGTTTTTGAATAATACATCACCAATACCTGCATCTTTCTTCCCTCCGTATGCAAATATTAAATTATAAGTCATCCTGCTTAATTCAATGATAAAAATGGCAAAAATTGATTATTGCCCCCTGGCAAAGCTGATCTTTCAATCGAATGGATTCATGTTCATATAGCCGGATCTATACCCCCAGGATCATGCGCAGGGAAATTGCCAGGAGCACCACACCGAAGATCCGTTTCAGTAAAGGCTCGGATATGTAATGCGCGCCCTGGGCGCCCAGCAGCCCACCCACAAAAAATCCCAGGCAGAGAAAGATGGCCACCTTGATCTTCACGTTCCCTGCATAATAATACTTCATGGCCGCAAGCAGGCCGATAGGCGGGACCATGGTGGCCAGCACGGTGCCCTGGGCCTGATGCTGGGTCATCCCGAAAAGAAAGACCAGTGCGGGGACCATGATGATGCCTCCGCCCAGCCCCAGGAATCCCCCGACGACCCCTGCTGCCAGCCCCACAAGAATGATAGTTAATATGGACATGCTC
>JBLIRM010000040.1:0-20726 GCA_049472295.1 bacterium
CAGCTCCAAGCCATAGATTATCCGGGGTCACATCTTCCCCGTGCAGATAAAAATTGGGATTATCCAGATATCGAATCGCTTCAATAATTTCTTCCGCCCAAAATGTCGCCATTCCGGCATCCAGTGTATGACCCAGATAAGGGAGCCAGAGGGACTCAGATGGCACCGGCGGGAGCAGCTCTTTGATCCGTTCCATGACCTGTTCCATATCCCCCAGTTTTTCCACCTTGATCCCCAACATACCGTAAATCACAGGCAAATAATAACCTGTATTGGGAAACTCGACCTTTTTATCCTTACCAAACTCTTTGATACTCGCTTTCAGGGCCTTTTCTGCCTTTTCAGCAATCTTATGGGCCCCTCTGATGGCAGCGCTGGCAATTATTTTTGACATTTTTCCAGTTCCCTCCTCATGGCCATATCATACAATACCCTTTCTCGTTTCTGCTGAATCCCAAGGGCTTCTCTTTTCTTTACAATATGATCTATCATCAATTGGGCCATTTTATACGGGTCTGTCTCCACAGCCCATTTCCCGCCCAGTTCCTCTCCTAATGTTTCAAAGAGATATTCTCTGAAGGTTTTACTCCCCATAACCGGTAGCCCCACACCGAACACGGTAAAAACACCGCTGGCCACAAAATAATGGCCGATGGAGATGGCCTTCTCGCTCATCCACTCAGGGGCTGCTCCAGCCACTGGAAGATCACTAATATCATTTCCCAGACCGCCTTCCGCAACCATATGGCAGGCAGCCACCAGGATACGGCTGTTATCCACACAGGACCCGCTGTGCAGCACAGGGGGAATCCCAACGGCCTCGCACACTTCGCGCAGACCCGGCCCGGCCAGTTCAAGGGCCGCTTCGGGGACAAGGAGTCCCTCCTTGCCGCATGCTATGGCACTGCATCCTGTCTGAACCACCAGCACATTGTTCTTGATCAGTTCCTTGACCACCGTGGTATGGATATTGTCATGACAGGACTTGGGATTGTTGCAGCCCACAACACCGGCCACACCCAGGATACGGCCGTCGATGATGGCATCGTTCAGGGGACGGTAAGAGGCACGGAACATGCCGCCCAGCATATAATTAATGGTCTCGTGGCTGAAACCCACCACCACATCCATGGTCTCCTTGGGGATATTTGTTGCACCCCGGTTGGGATAATTCTCAATGGCCTCGTTCACTATGGTTTTTGCCGTATTGATGGGATCATGTTCATCGAATTCCATATGGATGGCGCCCGGCATCTTCGCCTTTTCCGTAGTGGTGATGATTTTGGTATGGAAACACTGGGCCACCTCGGGCAGGGATTGCATGACACATTGGATATCCACGATCATGGCCTCGACCGCACCGGTCATGATGGCCAGTTCCTGCTGCAGGAAATTGCCTGCCACAGGGATGCCGTGCCGGAGAAGGATCTCATTGGCTGTACAACAGATGCCCCCGATATTGATCCCTTTGGCACCTTTCTCCTTGGCCTTCTTGAGCATCTCAGGGTCCTGGGCCACCTGTACGATCATTTCGGAAAGCAGGGGTTCATGGCCATGGACAATGATATTGACCTCGTCCTTTTTCAGCACGCCCAGATTGGTCTTTGCCCTAGTCGGAATCGGGGTGCCGAACATGACATCCTGCAACTCGGTGGCGATCATGGAACCGCCCCAGCCGTCACCCAGGGCACTCCTGCTCCCCTGACGCATGAGGTTTTTATAATCCTGGTCCACACCCATATGGGTCCGGTGCATGATCTCTACGATCTCCCGGTCGATCCCTCTGGGGGTGATACCCAGTTTCTCCCAGATCTCCTGTCTGGCCTTGGGGGCCCTCTTAACAAAATGGAGTTTTCCCTCCTGCCTTCCGAATTCAGACAAACAGATCTTACCGATCTCCTCGGCGATCTGATTATTCGTCTTATCCTTTGTGTTGATCTCGAATTCTTTGGCAAGGGCCATCAATTTTTTGATATCCTTGATCTCATACCCAGGGACCTCGCCCCTGGCCGTGGCCAGAAATGTCTGGGCCACGCCCCTGCCGTGATCGGAATGGGCAGCCGCACCGGCTGCAATCATCCGGATAAAATTCCTTGCCACAATGGTCTCCGCAGTAGCGCCACATACACCCTGCTGCGCTCCTTCTCCAAAGGGATCGATACGACATGGACCCATGAAACAATTCCGGCAACAGATCCCAAGCTCTCCGAAGCCGCAGGAAGGTGACTGTTCCTCTTGCCTATCCCAAGCTGTTTTTGCTCTAAGTTCGGCAGCCGCCAGTATCATCGAACAACTGGCATTATCCACACTCTTTTGGTTGTCCATTGCTTCCTCCTAAAACTTCTATTATAAGGATGTTTATCATTTTGTGCTATATGATTTAGATACTATACTTTGCACGATTTAAAATTACCTTTTTTCACCACAGAGATCACAGAGAGGTTTAATTAAAATTCCGCATTCTCTTTGAACTGTGTGATCTCTGTGGTAAATCTCAAATAAGAATTTTTCTCAGAAAATCCTTTCAGCGATCTGCGTTTTTAAATAATGGTCAATCTCATCCACATCCCAATCCAAATCTCCCGGTTTTTTTAATCCCTTTTTTGTGGTGTCGGAGTCAGATCTGATGCACAAAATATCAAGATTCTCAGTCCCTTGAGACATATTCGCCTCCGGGGTTATCTCCTTTCGGACTTCGTCCAAATCCTTATAGCTCATTGAAATACCGGTAACCTGAGCCAGCCTCAAGATCACTTCCCAGTTCTCCAAGCCTGATGGGGGTGAAAGTGCTGCAGAAAGCCTTTGAGTTCGGCCTTCGGAATTTATAAAGCTCCCCGCCGACTCAATGGGCAAACTGGCAGGGAAGAAAAAATCCGGATGGTATCCATGATTTTCTCTGAAAATGGCGGACTGGATCAGGAGTAAATCCGGATAGGATTGTTTAATCCTTTCAAGACCTTTCCAGTGTCCAAACGCCAGGACGCCCTTTATTTTACCATCTTTTATCTTTTTCTCCAAGCGGTCTATGGAAAGGCCTTCACTATTGTGGATATTCTGACCGTAAGGGCTCAGAGGAAGAAATGAAATGGATTGATCCCAGATCCCCTCCAGAAACCAGGCCAACGCGGCATCGGGAACCATATCCCGATTGACGACCACATCCCTTTGCTTTGCCAAAACCAGGTCCTTGGCAAGGGCTTTTATATCGCCCTTGCGGATCATTCGATTCAATCTCTCCATATCATGAGATGAAACAGGTTGAATCCCCTTTTCTTTATCACCTGCTGCCGGGGATATGAGCCCTTGATCCAGAGCAAAAGCACTGAGCAGGGAAAGGACAAAATTCAGTTCATCGGGTTCAGCATCGATCCAGACCTGGGCAAAATCCGTCAATCTTCCTGAATCTTGGCCGATAATGGCCAGTTTGCTTCCCCTTTTGACCGCATCCTTGATCAAATAGGAGGCCACAGGATAATCCTCCACAACCCTTGACCCAAGGCAGAGTATCAAATCACTTTTCAAAAGCCCTGCATATTCGGAATATTTACCAGAGGAATGGATATGGTCCTTTTGAGAACACCAGCCTGGTTTGTAAAACTCCTGTGTCTTAAGCTTTTTTGCTAAATTTGCAATCAAGAAATCCTCTTCCGTGACAAGCCTTGGTGAGGCGAGGACTGCAAGACTTTGGGGACCATGTTCACTGATCAGTGCATTCAGTGCGTGACCTGCCCCTGCAAAGGCATCATCCCAGCCTATTTGCGACATACCGTCACCCTGCTTTTTTGATGGTCCTTTAGGACGTTTGTCGGAATGGATCATCTCCCACCCAAAGGTGCCCCTCCAGCAAAGCTTGCCCTGATTAATACTTCCCTCGATCTGGGGTGTTACTTCAATGCAATACCCTGCTCTCGTCTTGACAATAATCTGGCATCCCATACCGCAAAGGGTGCACACGGTCTTTGTTTCCTCCGGAAGCCACGGGCCGGGTTTGGGAAGCCCGGGTCTGTATTCCAGGGCGCCGGTTGGACAGGTGGAGGTGCAAAGTCCGCAGGAATCACAGGCACTCTCTTTCAATGACAACTCAAGAGGCGGATCAATAATGGCCTGAAAACCCCTTCTGACAAAACCATATGCAGAGGCCCCTTGCACTTCGGCACAGATCCTTACACATAACCCGCAACGGATGCATTTGTTCCGATCCCTGAAGATGAATGCATGTTCATCCCTTTCAGAGTAAAGATTATATTTGCCGGCCATCACATCTGCGGGTGCCATCCCGTATTCTGTCGCATATTTTCTTAATTTGCAGTCAAAGACCGCCTCGCAACCGCAGCTAAGGCAGCGACTGGCCTCTTTCCGGGCGGCCTCCTCCGTGAGCCCCTGTTCCACCTCCTCAAAACCTTTCAGCCTCGTATTTTTTGGCAGGGCAGGCATCTTTGCCCTGGAGATCTTTTCATAGGATTCAAACGGACCCCTGTCAATCGTTGAAAGATCGCCCTTGGAGTGGTTATAGTGTCCCGTTTCTGTCTGTTTACTAAGTGCACCCCTCAGATATGCATCGATGGCAGAGGCCGCATGTCTTCCACCTGCAATGGACTCGATCACCGTGGCTGGTCCCAGAACACAATCGCCTGCAGAGAATACCCCTTCGAGATTGGTCTGCAGGCTCTTTTCATCCACAGCCACAGTCTTCCGGCGGGTCAACTCGATCCCCATTCCCTTCAGGGCATCCTGATCCGCCATAATCTGACCGATGGCAGCGATCACCATATCGGTCTTGAATTCGTATTCGGAACCCTCAACAGGGACAGGACGCCGGCGTCCGCTGGCATCCGGTTCTCCCAACAGCATCTTGATACAGCGGATGGAATCGACCTTGCCTGCGATGCCTGAAACCTTCACCGGGGCGGAGAGGAAATGCAGTTTGACCCCTTCCAGTTCCGCCTCATGGACCTCTTCGTCATTAGCAGGCATCTCTTCCCTGGACCTTCGATAGATCAGGTGGACCTCCTTCGCCCCCATTCTTAGGCAGCTTCTGGCTGCATCGATGGCCGTGTTTCCGCCGCCGATCACACTCACCCTTTTTCCGATATGCACCTTTTCACCGGCTGCAATCTTGTAAAGGAGACCGATACCGGATTCTACACCATTCATGTCCTCTCCCTCGCAACCCAACTTTCTTTCGGCCCATGCCCCGATTGCCAGCAATACGGCTTTAAAGCCCTGCAAGCTCAGGGCCTTGATATCCGTATCCTTTCCAAACCGCACCCCGTATCTGATTTGAACCCCCATACTGGAGATGAGTGCAATCTCTTTATCCATCTCTTTCTTGGGGAGCCGATATTCAGGGATGCCATACCGCATCATCCCGCCGGGCTTGGGATTCGCCTCGAATATGGTGACTGCATGTCCCTTCAGTCTGAGAAAATGGGCTGCGGTGAGGCCCGCAGGACCCGCACCTATCACTGCCACACGAAAACCGCTATCCTCGGGCAGGGATTCGGATGGGTCAATCCCCTCATAACCATGCTCACTTGCAAATCTCTTCAGGAAATTGATCCCCACGGGTTCATCCACAAGATTCCTGCGACATTCCTTTTCACAGAACCTGGGACATACCCTTCCCACAGAGAGGGGCAGGGGGTTGACCTCTCTGATCAACGCCAGGGCCTCCTGATATTTGCCCAGGGCGCAAAGGGCCAGATACCCCTGGATGTCGATATGATCAGGGCAGGCTACTTGACAGGGAGCAATGCAATCCCCGTAGTGATCGGAGAGTAAAAGCGCCAGGCATGTCTTTCGCGCACTGACCACCCGTTCGCTCTGGGTGAAGACCTCCATCCCCTCGGCAACCTTTGCCGTGCAGGAGGGTACGAGCCGTGGAAATCCTTTGACTTCCACAGTACATAGCCAGCATGAAGTAAAGGGATCCAGACGTGGATCGTAACACATATGCGGAATCGGGATCCTGTTTTCAACTGCCGCCTGAAAAATGGTTTGGCCTTCCTGGACCTCGATGGATCGATTGTCGATTTTCAACTTGATATTTTTCATTCCTTTACAATCGCCTCAAATTTGCATCCCGAAAAACAGGCGCCGCACTTCGTACATTTTTCCTGATCAATCTTGTGCGGGGTCTTTTTGGACCCTGTAATGGCACCCACCGGGCATAATTTTAGACAGCGGCCGCAGCCAACACACTTCTCTTCCTGTATGATATATGTAATGAGCGACTTGCAGACCCCAGCAGGACACCTTTTCTCCCGGATGTGGGCCTCATATTCGTCGCGGAAATATTTTATGGTCGTCAATACCGGATTCGGGGCGGTCTGACCCAAACCGCAGAGGGAGGATTCCTTGATCTTGTAGGCCAGGCTTTCCAAGGTCTGAAGGTCTTCCTCCCGACCATCTCCCTTGGTAATCCGCTCAAGGATCTCGAGCATCCTGAGTGTCCCCACACGGCAGAAGGTACATTTGCCGCAGGACTCGAGCTGCGTAAAACTCAGGAAAAATCTGGCCACATCCACCATGCAGCTATCCTCATCCATGACCACCATACCCCCGGAACCCATAATGGCGCCGGTCTGGGTAACTGATTCATAATCAATGGATGTATCAAAAAGCCTTTCAGGGATACAGCCCCCTGAAGGCCCCCCAAGTTGGACGGCCTTGATCCGCTTGCCGGAAGAACTGCCGCCCCCCACCTTATTGATCACGTCACGGATGGCCATGCCCATAGGGACCTCAATCAGCCCGCCCCTCTTGATCCGGCCGGCCAGGGCAAAGACCTTGGTGCCTTTACTCTTTTCAGTGCCGAACCCGGCATAGGCATGGGACCCATTCCGGATCACCCATGGGATGGTAGCCAGGGTTTCCACATTGTTGATACATGTGGGTTTACCCCACAGGCCCGACTGGGCGGGAAAGGGCGGGCGGTATCTGGGCATCCCCCTTTTCCCTTCAATGGAAGCGATCAGGGCCGTTTCTTCACCGCAGACAAAGGCCCCTGCACCCTCCTTGATCTTGATATGAAATGAGAAATCCGTGTCAAGGATCCGGTCTCCCAGGAATCCCTTTTTCATGGACTGATGGATGGCCTTCTTGAGATGTTTGATGGCCAGGGGATACTCCGCCCTGCAATAGATATAACCGGTCTGTGCACCAATGGAATAACCCGCTATGGTAATCCCTTCCAGTACGGCATGGGGATCGCTTTCCAGGACGCTCCGATCCATGAATGCCCCGGGGTCACCTTCGTCGGCATTGCAGATCATGTATTTGGATCGGCCGGTGCTCCTGGCTGTAAATTCCCATTTCAATCCCGTTGGGAATCCCCCGCCACCTCTCCCGCGAAGACCTGATGCCTTGATTTCCTCAATGACCTCCTGAGGGGTCATCTGAGTCAATGCCTTTTTCAATGCCTTGTAGGCATCCTGGTCTATGGCATCCTGAATGGATTCAGGGTCTATGGCCCCGCATCTGCCCAACACAATGCGTTTCTGGGATGCAATAAAATCATTATGCGCAGCCTGAAGGCCCTCTGAATATGCCAGCCATTCAGGGATGAGCCGGCCGTTGCAAATATGTTCCTCCACCAGCCGGTCCAATTTCTCCGGGGTGACGTCCCCATAGATGACCCTGCCGTTGACCGGGTCCTCGACCTCAACCAAGACCTCGTTGAAGCACATGCCGTTACAGCCGGTTTTTCCAATGGGAAGTTGAATCCCCTTTTCCTCCAGAGCATCCTTTAACGCATCATGGACCTTCTGGCCCCCGGCAGCAATCCCGCAGGAACCCAGCCCAATCTTTATCGCACTGACCTTTGAATGAATCATACCTTTTCCGTTCACTTAATTATCCTCTATATGGATCTCACAATCTTTCGGGCCTTATCCGGGGTCAGACGGCCGTAAGTTTCGTTGTTAATCATAATACATGGAGCCAGGCTACAGCAACCCAAACATGCAACCCGTTCCAGGGTAAATTTCCCATCCGGTGTGGTATCACCATGGGAGACCTTGAGTTCATCCTCCAGTGCCTCGGATATCCCTTCGCTTCCACCCACATGACAGGCCGTGCCATGGCAAACCTTTATAATGTTCTTTCCGCTCGGTTTGAGCCGGAACTGGGAGTAGAAGGTCACCACACCATAGATATCACTCAAGGGGATATCCAATGCACCGGAGATCTGCTTGAGGGTTTCGGAAGAAAGGTAACCCAAGGCATCCTGTGTCTTTTGAAGCACCGGAATCAGGATTCCGGGTCCCTCACCCACTTCGGCAATAATTCCCTGGATAGAAGAGGTCATCTCAGGCTTCCCTCAAAAATTTGGGTATATTGGCAGCCTCTCTGGGTCCTACCTTGATCTTCCAGCCCGGGAGCTCCTCTTCGATCTCTCCAGAGAGGATGGCCACATATCCTGGGATAATCAGATCCCTGTGACTGACCTGATCCGCAATCCCACTGTTCTTCACCAGTTTTGCGATCTTGGGGGCATTGAACTTGTCCGCAGCCCATGCGGTCAACACGGACATGCCTTCGCAATCGGCGACCAGCAACCAGCTCGCAACCTTGCTGTTCTCGATCTCACCCTGGACAATAAAGTAGGTCAAAGAGAAGTTGGTTGTAATCAGAAGCGGTGAATCGGCCTTGGGCTCGCCGACCTTGTAGATCTTCTCCTCCACCTGCATCGGCTGCTGCGGATCGGTAAAGATATTCTGTCTCAAAGTATAAAGCGGGAGCAAGACCTCCCCCGGGATACTGTTGAGCACCACCAAGGAGGCATATTTCATGATACCTATGGCCGCCCTGCTCACCTCCAGGTCGGGATCATCCGTATCCGCTCCTGGAAAGATAATGGTCGGATACCCCAGTGCCTTGAATTTCTTCTTCACAGCAGCCCTTCGAATCTGGGTCATTGCCTGAAGCATGGCCCCTGATTTTGTGGAGCCGGGATCCAGAACCAGGTCCTCCACACCCTGTGCCGCCACCTTTTCCACCAGATCAGAGAGTGCTTCCAGTCCGTCGGCTTTGACTGCCAAGGGACATCCCTTCGACTTGGCAAGACCGGCCATGGCTTCGAAATTTTCCGGGGTTGCAGCATAAAGGAGGGGCTTCCGGTCGCCGCAGACATCCAATGCCTTCCCCATGATCTCCGGATCGGAGCAGGCCAGGATCAGAGGACGGGCGCTTTTGCCGACGGCCTGCTTGATCAGTGCCACAAATTTATCTGCCGAACCGGATTTGCAGGAAAGGGATATGATCTCCACTCTCAGGGTCTGCCCTACCCTGTCCATGGCCGAAGCCTCAACCTCAGCCAGTTTCTTATCGATCTCATCCGGAGTATCCGTATCAGGGATATTCAATGCCAGGCCGGTGGGATGATTGAACTTCTTCTCATGTCTGAAAAGCACGGTCTCGTCGCCAATCTCTATGGCATGATCCCCCTGCCCCAATTTCATCATACGTATGGGAGGTGCGGATGCCTCACTGAGCACCTTCTTGGCCTCATCGGATACATAGGGGCAATCCGCCAGCTTGGCCTGAGCTGCAGCCAGCCGCATTGCAAAAGCAAGACATGTGGGGAAGTTGCACTCCCCACAGTTCTTTTTGGGCAAATATTTAAATATCTGAATGCCGGTCAATGCCATCTTTGATCTCCTTATCGATTTTCAGGTCATTGCATTCCATAAATATTATGTGATTCTGAATGCCATGACTTCAATTTATTGAGATTGCTTCAGGCTTACGCCCTTGCAATGAATTTTTAATGATCCTGAATTGTATCAATCTATGCCAGGTCACCCAAAGCATTCCTCAAATTTTTCAGTGTATTCGGATGCCGGACCACCACCAGATCGCCGCCGGCCATGACAAAAGCCATTGCAGTGATAGTTTCCCAGATGGGTCCCCGTCTTTCGGGATTTCCCCAGGCGGGCTGTTCATCCTGTCCGGCTTTAGCCTCCTTGACCTTCCATGTGACATCACCCACATCCGCAATGATGGGCATCTGCATCATACCGTCATTCTGTTGAAGTGCCGCAAGCCGGATCCTCTCCATGACCGAATAGGTATATTCCAGACCATACCCCAATGTACTGGGCATGGCATCGATAATAATATTCGAACCGTCGAATCCGGACTGGGTCAGGAGAATATTAAGCTGTTTGGAGAGGTTGATGTCCAGATCGGACAAGGCCACCAGTTTCAGATTGAATGCATTGGCCACGGCAGCAAAGACCTTGTAGTTTTTTTCCTGGGCCTTACCGATAATAGAACCGGTATTGGCCAAAGGCTCAGAACAGGCCTTCATCACCTCTGTATCCTTTTCAACACTGTTGCTTCCGAAAACGATAAGGGGAATACTCACAGCCGAGAGTACGGATTCAACTGTCTTTCGCGCTTCTTCAGGGCTCTTGTCCCCTCGGTCGGGATGGGTGCCCAGCAGTCGCAGGCAGATCATGTCCGGCTTGAACTCATCCTGACAGAAACGGGCCCATTTGGCAGGGTCTGAAATGACATCCTTATAGTGCTTTGTAATATTCTCCGGCCAGTCATCAGGGACAATATCGGCTATCTCCAATGCTACAGGGATTGATGTATTGACTTTGCCTTCAAAGGAGAGGAAGGGTAAGGCCTCACTCCCGCCGATCTGGAAATTCTTTCCATCCCGCCCCACCTCTACCGGGTTGATCTTTCCGTTATATTGTTCTTTCGGTACAACAAAAGTCATTGTTGTGTCCTCCAATATCAAGTCTCCAAAAAGGAATGACAATAAAGGGTTTTGTTTAAAAGACAATCAGCGGTTTTTACTGCAGAGATCATTTCACTGTCAAGCGGATCGATGATGGCCGCAGAAAGACCTGCCGTAATAAGCATAGTGGCAAAAGTACGGTTAATCAAAGAGCGCATCTCCTCAGGGCACCCGTTTGATACATTACTTAATCCGACCACGCTTTTCATGGGTGGGTCATTCAGCTCCTGAAACATCCTGATCGCCTCTATAATCCCCGGTATCTGCTCCTGCTGTCCATTGATGGGAACTACAATGGGATCAAGGAATATATTCTCAAGAGGCACCCCGTGCTCCATGGCAGCAGACATCAGCTCTGCAGCGAGTGCGCATCTTTCCGCACCATCCCTCGGGAGCCCGCCCTTTGCCAGAGTCAGGGCGATAATCTGCGCATTGTATTTTGCCGCAAGGGGCATAAAGGCCGCAATTCTCTCGGGCTCAGCTGAGGTGGAGTTGATAATGGCCTGTCCCTTATGCACCTTTAGTCCGGCCTCCATGGCATCGGGATTCGTTGTATCCAGACACAAAGGGCAATCCGTGACCTTCTGGATATTGGTCACGATCCATTCCATGAGCGCTGGCCCATCCTTGCGGGCAGGTCCGATATTGATATCCAGGTAATTCGCGCCTGCCTTTACCTGTTTCAGGGCCATTTCCTTTATAGGCCCGAAATCCCTGTTTCGCATGGCATCACCCAGGATTTGTGTCCTGACATTGATTCTCTCTCCAATGATGATCATCTTTCCTCCCTTCCCATATCAATCATCCTCTGATTGATCTGTTTCGATCAGCCATTCTCATTCTTTCAAAGCAAATATGTTTGCTCACTCTCTTGGACTAAGTGTTCAAAAAGAGAATTGCTGCGTTTCAAACCGATTAATTGACTGTAAAATATCCCCATAAACCATTTATACTCTATAATCATCATGGACCGGTTAAATCATTGGATATTCAGATCCCGATCCTTCCCATAATCTTCTCAACAGCCTTGAAAGCCCCTGAATCCGGTGGCAATTCGATCAAGGGTTTCCCCTGAAAATCAAACGCCTCTATCTGCGCATCATCAGGGATGTTGCCAAGCCATTCGATTTTAAGGTCTGTAATCGTATCTTTTAAAGGATTGCTGCTTTGTCCACGGGCCGCAGCTTCATCCAAGGGAACCCGATTCAAAACCAACCCCATCCTCTTGATCTGCAGTTTCAATTCATCACAAATATCCATAATCCTTTTGACCGTTCGTAAACCTCTCTGAGAAGGGTCCGAAGTAATCAGAAGCTGATCCACCTCATTGGTGGTCCTTCTGCTCAAATGCTCAAGCCCTGCCTCATTGTCCATTACCACATAAGGATATCCCGTGCCGATCGTTTCCGAATATTTTCTGATCAGGTGATTGGCATAACAGTAACAGCCAGGGCCCTCCGGGCGCCCCATGGTCATCAGGTCAAAACCCTCACCCTCGACCAGGGTCTCATGGATCTTGTATTCGATATACTGGTCCTTGGTCACACCCACAGGCAGATCCTTAATGCTCTCCAATGCCTTCTCCCTCAAATGGCCTATGGTTTCTCCGATCTCTACTCCGAGGGCCTCGTGGAGATTCGCATTGGCATCGGCATCGATTGCTAATACAGGTGTTTTTCCCTTCCCTCTGAGATATCTTATAATCAAACTGGCAAGTGTGGTTTTCCCGGTGCCACCCTTTCCTGCCAGGGCTATTGTATATGACACGATTTATCACCTGCCAACCGAATGATATCAGGGGCTACTTCTTCTCTGCCTATGGCCATGATATGAACCCCGTCACATATCTCCTCTTCCTTGATGGCCCTTATGATTCCTGCGGCTATTTCTATCCCCTTTTTCAGACGGTCCCCCTTGGATACACTGGCCATCTCGTCAATCAAAACCTGCGGCACCAGAATCCCCGGCACATTGTTGTTCATATAATTGGCCATTCCGACCGAGGTAATGAGAACTATGCCCGCTAATATCTTTACAGGGAATCTCCTGGCATAATCCATGAACCGCCTGAGATTATCCAGATCGAATATGGCCTGGGTCTGAAAAAATTCCGCCCCGGCATCGACCTTTTTTTCAAACTTCAATAACTGGGGTTCAATGGGATCTGCCTCGGGTGTGACACAGGCACCCACACAAAAATCCATCGGACCATCCAATGCATTTCCGCCCGGATCCCTTCCGGCCCCAAATTCTTTCACCATCCGTATCAATTGAACGGAATCCAGATCAAACACCTGTTTTGCCTGGGGCTGATCACCCAACAGGATGGAATCCCCTGTCAGACAAAGGATATTATGGATGCCCCTGGAGGAGGCAAATAATAATTCGGATCCCAAGGCCAACCTGTTTCTGTCCCTGCAGGTCATCTGGAGGATGGGGTCTCCGCCGGCCTCCTTTATCAGCAGGCAACCGCCGATTGAAGGATAACGCATCACCGAGCTTTGATTGTCCGTGACATTAATACCATCCACCAAGTCTTTGATGAGAGCCACATGATCGGAAAAGGTCTCAAGGTTTGTTCCTTTTGGAGGACCCATCTCAGCCGTAAAGATAAATTTATTTGAGAAGAGTGCCTTCTTAAACTTTCCGTTCAAGCTGCAGCCCTCAATCCTTCATTCTTCCCTTTTTAAAACAACTTTTCCCGGTTGCTCCCTTTTTGAATGATCACGGGCCGGGATCGTCTTTTTGAATACCTCGATTCTTCCCTGTCGCTTCAAGATATTATAAATCTCAACCCAAACACAATCCCTTTCAGGATTGATTTCACACTTTCCTTTATTCATACCGCCGCAAGGGCCATTTAAAAGCCCCTTCGGACATCTTGTCACAGGACATATGCCACCGGTCTGGTTCAGGATACAGTCCCCGCACTGCTGACACACCTCGGAAAAGTTCCCCCATCTTTCGACATTTCCCAGGAACAATGTGTCTACGGCCGTAAATACAGGCTTTTCTATAAAGGAGGCGATGGCTTGAGAACCGGCGCCACAACCCAGGGAAAGGATCGCATCCGCCTTTTCGACCATTTTCCTGGCACCCCTGAGTTCCTTTTTTGTTTCCAAATGATGACAGGCAGCCTCCACAATCCTGTAACCAACGACCAGCTTTCCTGAGGACTCCAGATCCTTTTTCATCTGCAGGACCTCTTTCTCTCCTCCGGTCTGGCAAAGACTCGCACACAGATTACATCCCACAAGGAAAACCCTTTGATATCCGGTCAATGCATCAAGGATCTGGTCCCATGGTTTTTGTCTGGAAATGATCACAAATTTTCGGGCCTACAAAGCCCCCTCTTCCTTTAAAAATGCCTGATATTTTTGGAAATCCATCATGGACGTCAGATCCTCGGAAGGATCTACTTCCAGAAGAATCAGCCAACCCTCGCCATAGGGTGACTTATTGAGCAGTTCGGGTTTCTCTTGCAGGTCCTCATTCACCGTCAGGACCCGGCCGGAAAGGGGGGATTTCAGATCGGAGATGGCTTTTGCCGTCTCGATCACAGCAAATTTTTCTCCGCTCCGGATCTGTCTTCCAACCTCCGGAAGCTCCACCAGCAGGATCTCCCCAATGTCGGATTGGGCGTATTGCGTGAGCCCGATCCTTACCCGGTCGCCTTCGACCTTGGCCCAGATATGTTCGGCAGTATAAACCAGGTCTTCCGGAGCAAACATCCTATTTTACCAATTCCAGCATCTCTGCCCTTGTAGTTTCATTGGTCCTGAAAGCGCCCCGCACCGCAGAGGTAATCACCTTGGCATTGGGTTTTTTCACACCCCGCATTGACATGCATAGATGTTCGGCCTTGATCACTACCATTGCCCCAAGGGGCTTTATACCATCGGTAATCAGATCAACCAGTTCTGTGGTCAGGCGTTCCTGAACCTGTGGCCTGCAGGCCAGAATTTCCAAAGCCCTCGCCAATTTGCTGATCCCCACAATCTGTCCCTTGCTGGGGATATATGCGATATGGGCCTCGCCCATAAAGGGAAGCAGATGATGTTCGCATACGGAATAGAAGGGTATCCCCTTCACCAATACCATCTCATCATAGGATTCGCCTTTGATCGGTTTAATAATCTGTGTGAGGTCTGTCTCGAGCCCCCTGAAGATCTCTTTGTAAAGCATTGCGACGCGCTGAGGGGTCTGCTGAACGCCGGGATGTCCTTTGATCCCCAGCCCCTCGAGCACCATCTCTATGCCCTTTTCTATCTTTTCCAGGTCCATTCAATCTCCTGGTTTGAGTCGGTTCAGCAATTTCTCAAGGATGATATCCATCTCCGCAGTGACCTCGGATGACTGCAAATAAGGGGATTTCCCCTCACGGTCCGCATCCAACAAACGAGCGTCGTAGGGCAAAAAGCCTAAGAATTCGTAATCAGGCAGCACAGAAGCAAGGAATTCCTTGTCCTTCTCCCCATTCACCTTATTGGCCACCACAAAATGTCTGGAAACACCCAGATCCTTTGCCAAATCGTTGACCCTTTGAGCTGTCTCAACACTCCTCATGCCAGGTTCAATCACTGTAATCAATGCACCGACAGACGCAGCCGTCCCCCTGCTCAGGTGTTCGATCCCTGCCTCCATATCGATCACAAGCACCTCTCCCTCTTTTAAGAGGAGGTGGTCTATCAATCGCCTGACCATGACATTTTCAGCACAGTAACAACCGCTTCCGCCTTTTTTACATCTTCCCAGAGTAAGGACACTCACATTGTCGATTTTGAGGCTAAAACGCTCGGGTATGTCTGCCACATGAGGATTAAGCTTAAAGAAACCGCCCCTCTCACCCGGTTTGGCGCCGGTACGTTCCTCGATCAGATCATCCATAGCTGTTAGAGGCTTTGCCTGGGCGATCATATGAGCTGGGATACCCAATGCGGCGCTCAAATTGGAATCAGGGTCGGCATCAACGGCCACAACCTTGTATCCTTTACTCGAAAGCCCTCGGGCCAGAAGTGCACTGAAGGTGGTTTTACCCACACCTCCCTTTCCTGAGACAGCCAGTTTCATTACAAAATACCTTCGCAACAAATCTTCATTAAGGATTAATGCTCAACAATCCCGGCCTCGGTCAAATATGATAACCCAAACGGTGAGAGACTTCCAAGGCGGCCTGCTTTAGAATAGGGATCAGTGATTCCTTGACCCGTTCCTCGGACATCCTAAGTGTAGGCCCTGAGATAGTGATACCGGCTACGACACTATTGGTGTAATCCCAAACCGGACATGCAACGCAATACACCTCTTCCTCGTACTCCTCGTTATCGAGAGCATAACCATTTCTGGCGACATCTTCAAGATGTTTTAAAAATATTTCCTCATCCGTTATCGTATTTGGAGTAAAAGGCAATAAACCTTTGTCCTTGATGATCCTTTTGATTTCCTCCTGAGATTTATAGGCCAATTGGACCTTTCCGACAGCCGTGCAATGAGCAGGAACACGTTTACCAATCATCGGGATAATCCTCACCGGGTGTTTCGTCTCGACCATATCGACATAGATGATTTCCCCATCCTCATAGACCGAGAGATAAGCCGTTTCCGATGTCTGAGTGACCAGATTATCCAGGATCGCATGGGCCTGATTCACAAGCCCCATCCTCCTTAAAAAGGCCTGGCCCAACTCGAAGGTCTTCATCCCCAGCCTGTAATTACCCGTATTTTCATTTTGTTCCACATACCCCCGACATTGAAGCGTCGAAAGTAACCGGAAGATGTTATTTTTAGGTAATTGCAGTTTGACGCTCAGGCAAGTGACACCCTGTTCAGCATCATCACCCAAAAAACTTTCCAGAATATCCAAGGCATGGGATACGGAATGGACAATATATTCGGATGCATCCTTTTTGGTCATCTTATCCATCATACTCCAGATCTTATGATAAGTCTTTAATTAAAGATTATTCAAAAATAACACAGCGTTCTATTTATGTCAAGTTCTGGCTCATGTCGATCTTTGCATCGCAAACATATGAACCGTTCAACCCGGATTTGAATTTATAAAACCTATTGAATATATTTATGTAAGCTCGATTCCATAAGCAAAATAAATCATTTCATAAATATCCTTTTCTTTACAAAGATGTTAAAATATCCAAAAAGGGCGATCAATGATTATCGAGTATTTTTTGGTCAAAATAGAACAAGAGGGGGACCTATGAAATCCATTGCCAATTTTTTATTCGAGATTGGGATGCTGAAAAAAACCCCCCGGAGCGGTTATTTTTTTCTGGGCTCAGGGGAAGAATCTGTTGCAGAGCACATCATGAGGATGACCTATATTGGTTATGTAATGGCCAAAATGAATCCAAAACTGGACGAATGCAAACTCATAAAGATGTGCCTGTTTCACGATCTGGCAGAGGCTAGGACCGGTGACCATAATTATGTCCACAAAAAATATGTGGATGTGAATGAGATGAAAGCGACTCAGGATCTTGCGGATGACCTGTTTTTTGGGTCGGAGATCATGGCGCTTTATCAAGAATTCAATGAGAGGAAGACGAGGGAATCCTTGCATGCCAACGATGCTGACCAGATTGAACATATCTTACAATTAAAGGAATGCATGGACATGGGGAATCCCTATGCCAAAGACTGGATTGAAAATGCAAGAAGGAGAATTAAAACGGATATCGGGAAAAGGCTTACTGAATCCATCCTTGAAACAAATGCTATTGAATGGTGGTTTCAGGACAAGGACGACGAGTGGTGGGTGAATGGCGGGAAAACGGAGCATGATAAGTAAGTTCAGGATATGAAACAGCTTTTTATTCACCCACGTTTTTCTCTATTGAGAAATATTTTTTTGTGAATATAAGGGCTATCAAAAGGGGGAAATTCATCCGTTTGGTTTATTGCCTTTTCATTCATTATTGACATAGATTATGATTATTTGATATCATTTTCTGGGAACTCAATATTTTATCATAATTTTGATATATAAAAAAAATAAAACATCGTATTGTTTGGTAGTGCAGCACCCGGCAACCTTGTTAAATCTTAAAAAACGGCTTTAGTTGCTTAAAAGAGACTTAAAGGATCTAAGTCAAAATTCACATTTAAAGGTACCTTGTTTGCGTCATACGATTAAGGAGTCCATGATGAAAAAGATGATATACCTGGATATCAGAAAATGTTTGGGTTGTCGGAGTTGCATGTTCGCCTGTGCAGTGGAGCATTCCACGTCCAAGGATAAAATTGAGGCCATATCCGAAAGCCCCAGGCCAAAAGCAAGGGTTCATATGGTTGTCACAGAAGGGCTGCCTATACCTCTGCAATGCCGACATTGTGAGGATGCACCCTGCGTAGCTGTCTGTCCGACCTTAGCCATCAAAAAACTGGGGCCTCAAGAGCCGGTCATTATTCAAGACAAAAAGTGTATCGGTTGCAAATTTTGTATAGTGGTTTGCCCCTTTGGTATCATATCCCTTTCGGATGAGGGTAAAGCTGCACTCAAGTGCGACCGTTGTATCGATCGTCAAAAAGCGGGAAAGATACCTGCCTGCGTCGAGGCATGCCCTACAGGTGCGCTGCAGTTTCTGAGTATCGATGAAATCAACGACATAAAGCGCAAGTTGACCGCCAAAAAGGAAATCGCTGCCATTACTGAAGCAGAAAAATCCTGACGCGATTTTTGAATCGTGTTGATGTCTCATTTTCGGGCTGAACCTTATTCGCCGGAAAAGGATCATTGATCAAGATGAGGGGGATGGAGTGATCGAGGTCACTGTATGCGTTGGCAGTTCCTGCCATATCAAAGGCTCTAGAAAACTGATAGAGCTGCTCAACAATCTGATCAGCCAATATAAGATCGAGGAGAAGGTGATACTGAAGGGCTCCTTTTGCCTGGAACACTGCGCAGAGGGTTTCAACTGGAAAATCGGTGATACATTATTCAGCAGCAAGGATGTGAAAGAGGCAGAGGCCATCTTCAGAGAAAAGGTGATAGAACCCCTGATAGGAAATAAATGATGTCCCTCCTGACCACCACGCATTCCCATTGCAGAGATTGTTATAAATGTCTGCGTTCCTGTCCCCTAAAGGCTATAAGGATCTGCAAGGGGGCAGTACAGATCGTTGAGGAACGCTGTATTTTTGACGGCAGATGCCTCACCTTTTGTCCGCAAGGGGCTATTGCGGCTGTGGGTGAGTTGAATCGCGCAAAAAAGTTCATCCAAAGCGGGGAACCTATCATTGCCAGCTTGTCGCCGACAGCAGCCTTGACCTTCGGAGGGGATATTTCCCGGTTAAAGGATGCCCTCCTGAGTTTGGGTTTTTCCAAAGTGGAACTCATGGCAGATGCAGTCCCTCCACTGATATATGAATATCAGGCTATACTGGCCGAGGAGTCAAGGCCTCTCATCTCATCCCACTGCCCGGCCATTTGTGAACTGGTGGAGAAATATTTCCCGGATGCAGTAAAAAATCTGGCCCCGGTTGCTGATCTGGCAGTCAGCCACGCATGCATGATCAAATCCCAGGCAGGGGAAAAATGCCGGGTAGTTTTTATCGGACCTTGCCTTGCGCAGAGAATCAGAGAGGGCAAGTCCTTGGATGCAGTATTGACCTTCAATGAAATCGAAAACTGGTTAGCGGAAACAGGCATGGAGATGCCCATGACCTCTGATGAGCCCTGTCAGGGCTCATCAGAAGGGCTGCTTTCCGTTTCCGGAGGTTTGCTTTCTGCACTGGGCCTGAAGGAACTCGCCCTTGGCGGCAACAGTATCCATATCTCAGGGCTGGATGAGTGTCTCAAGTTCCTGAGAAATCCCTTTATCGAGAAACCGGGTCTGGCATTTGCGGAACTCATGGCATGCCCTGGCGGCTGCATCAGCGGACCCTTTCTTCGAACAAAACAGGATATTGTGAGCAGGAGATTGGCCCTGACCCGGGGAATTCCCCGCACGGTTAAGGTCTCATCGGTGTCTGTGGACCTTGGCAGAGAACCAAAGGCCAGGCCTTTTGTTCCCCCCAAAACGAGTCAGGAGGAGGTGGATTATGTCTTGCGACATCATACAAGCCATCTCGACTGCGGTATCTGCGGATATGATAGCTGTTTGCAGAAGGCCAAGGCCGTTTGTGAAGGGATGACGGATGTGGAGATCTGTGTCCCCATGATTCGCACCCAGGGGCAAGAGACACTTTCAATACTGGAATACACCCCGAACGGGGTCTTGCTGGTGGATACGGATACCCGTATTCGCTTTGCCAATCCATCCTTTTACCGGATGTTCAAATGCGAGGGAGAAAATGTCCTGGGCAGGCCTGCAGCCGATTTTATTCACACCGATTGTTTTGAGGAGGCCGTTAAAAATCCCAAGAGCACGATCTATAAAAGGACCATCCCGGAAATCGGGGTCAGCTTTCGGGCCTGTATTTTTCCC
The DNA here is from genome assembly GCA_049472295.1 of bacterium. Taxonomy (GTDB): domain Bacteria; phylum SZUA-182; class SZUA-182; order DTGQ01; family JAFGSM01; genus JBLIRM01. The sequence goes on from JBLIRM010000040.1 coordinate 20,200, forward strand.
ATCACAGGAGAGGCCCTATATTGCGGGATTTTGAACGACATCTCTGAGGAAGAAAAGGCCAGAGAGGAATTTGTTAAGGTCAAAGATGAAACACTGCAAAGGGCCCAGGAGGTCATAGGCCGACAGATGAACACAGCCCAGGAGATCGCTGGTCTGCTCGGTGAGACCACTGCTGAAACCAAGGTGCTGCTCGTAAAACTCATGAATCTTTTCAAGGAAAAGGAACCCCCGGGTGATGCTTTATTATGAGTGCGCCTCCGGTCAGATCTCAAAATCTCATGAGGAACTCTGCGGAGATAGCATTGTTTTTTCTTCCCATCATAATGATGTGACCATGGTCCTCTCCGATGGGCTAGGGAGCGGTGTGAAGGCCAATATCCTGGCCACACTGACCACGCGGATGCTCATTTGTATGCTGGATCAACAATTGCCTCTCAGTGAGGTGGTCAAAACCGTGACAGAGACTCTGCCAGTGTGCAAGGTACGCCGGCTTGCATACAGCACGTTTTCAGTGGCCCAGCTCTTTT
>JBLIRM010000041.1:0-20652 GCA_049472295.1 bacterium
GGCGAAAACTACTGACTCGCAGATGTACTGGAATGAAGCGGTTCGGTCATGGAGGAACGGAAAGGTGTATTCAATGGGATCCTGATGGGGAAAGATTTGCTGAAGGATCAGGGAGGGATCAGGCGATAGGAAGATATATCTTGACTTTGGTCCCTTGACCTTCTCGACTTTGAATCTTGATTCTTCCGCAGTGCAGATCTATGATCCTGGAAACAACGGAAAGCCCCAAACCCGTCTTTCGATGGGATTTCGAATAAAAGGGGTCGAATATGTATGGCAGGTACTCCTCTTTAATCCCTGTGCCGTTATCTTGAATAGTCACTTCCACCCAATGCTCGGTGACATCTTCTTCTATATCTTCCTGAAACCGCCCTGTCTTAATAGTGATCTCTCCTCCACCCTGCATCGCATCCACCGCATTCAGGAAAATGTTCAGGAAAACCTGCTGTATTTTGGACAAATCGATCATAACCAGGGGAATCTCCCGATCAAAAACCTTATGAACCTTGATCCCCGCAGGCTTTAATTTTTTGTTCAATAATTTTAATGTTTCATTAATCGGGTGATGGATATCTTCCTTTTTGGTCAAGAAAATCGAGGGCTTGCCAAAGTCCATTAAATTTTCGAGCAGCCTCTCTAACCGTTGAACCTCATGGATGATACTTTCCATATCCTCATGAATATCATCCTTTATTTCTGTTTCTTTCAAGCGATTTTTAATTGATATGGCCATAAGTCCAATACCTACAAGTGGGTTCTTGATTTCATGTACAATAGACGCAGCAAGCTTGCCCATCAGCTTAAGTCTTCCATGATGCTGAAGCTCCTGTTCCATTTTTAATTCTTTGGTTATAATCCTTCCAATCTCGAATACCCCGATGAACTTTCCGTTATTGTCAAAAACCGGATGCCTGGAGATTGATACATTATCGTTTCCAATGGATATAATAATATTCCCGGTATCACCATGCATTTTTTTGAAATCTAAGATCGGACAATCCTCGCAAGGAGTCTCCCTGTGACGAATAATGCTATAACATTTTTCCCCGATACACTCATCTGAAGTCTTTTTCAGCAATCTTTCATAAGCCTCATTGACCATTAAAATATTATAGTCCGTATCGATAAGGGATATAATATCTACCACACCATGGAAAATACTTTTAAACCGTGACTTATATGCCATAATAAAACTTTGGCTCCATTCTTGGACATATTGGGGTGCTTGAACTACCCCGCTCAAATTATAATGCTCATTAAGGTGTCTTGTTTAAGGCTTTTTAAGGCGGATCACAAAACAGCACCATAGGTTTGATCAATCAAGATGTGAGAATTAGGCCTTTCCGTGCTATGCAACGATATCATAATGATATCAAGAATAAGGAGCTATCGATAACAGAGATATTATTCAGTGTATTAATAAGGACGTGATATGTGTCCATTTCTTTATCATAAATTTATTAATTCTTAATAAAATTTGTTCTTTTACTAAAAAAAAATTCATCAATTTAGGTTTTGTCTATTTAGATAATATTATATTATATAATAATATTTTTTTTGATCAATACTGATGGATTCGTAAAAAGTCATGAATTTAAAAAATATCCTTTGAAAATGAATATAAACATTTATAGATGAAATAATTCTCTGTCGTATAGTCCCATTCTGGGATACAAGGCCATCCGCAATCATCTCATTTTGGGATGGTGAGTCCCTTTCTCCATCCGATCAGACGCCATATCTGCTTTATAATCATAAATTTACAAGGTATCCTAAAAAGAGCATTTTATGGCACAATAAATGCTTTTTTAAAATCACAAGATTGATTGCATTACGTTTTTTCCTAATCGGTCTAAAAAACGAACTCTAATCAGAGGCCAAAATGAAGGAAAAAGTTATGCACTTCATTTTATTAACAAAAAACGATATGGCATGGGAATATAATGTGATTAACAAAATTCTGATAATGGATGAGGAGATTATTTTTTGTAACGCCTTAAGATATCACCTGACTCAAAAGGGCTATGATGTGAAGTTATGCAGTTCTTACACTGAATTGCAGGACAAAATAAACCTTTTTGAATTCGATCTGATATTGCTCGATCTTAATTTTAAAAACCCGAAAGGACTGGAGATTCTCCAAATTGCCAAAGGTATAAATCCGCAGATAAAGGTCATCTTTGTTTCTGGTTACCTGGATCATCAATTGATTTCAAAAGCGAAGGCACTCGGTGCCAATGCATTTGCCTGCAAAAATGTTCAACTCTTTCAGGTGCTGGATCAGATCATGGAAACGATGTAGAAATTTATTCTTTCACTGGATAGATCGTTTCAAAACAAGCTTACTCTGCTGTCCGCTCTTTTCACTCAGGGCTTTGGCTCTCCGCAATCACACACTGTCATGACGAAGGATTGAAAGCGTTTACCATAATTTAAGGATGAAAGGTTAATATGGAAGTGAATAAAGATTTGCTCAATCTTATAGAAAGGTGCATCAAAAAGGAGAAAGATGCATGGAATACATTTGTTGGGACATATGGGAAACTCATCTATAACTACATCATAAGAAGCCTGGGAAGATATTCTTATCCTTTTCAAGATGATGATCTTGATGAAATCTTCAATAACGTCTTTTTGGCACTCATAGAGGACAATTATAAAAGACTGAGAAACTTTCGAGGCCAAAATGAACACAGCTTTGCTGCTTATCTCAGAAAGATAAGTTTTCATATCTGCGTTGATTTTCTCAGACAACAGAGGAGGTTTCAAACATTGGAACAGATTGAATACAAAATCTGCTCCAAAGACAATTATGAGAATCTTGATTACAAGTATCTCAAAGAGATTATCGGGGACATCAAAGAGCATCTTCCTGAGAGACATAATTATCTATTTGAGTTGATTTATGAAGAGGACCTGGACTCACCGGAGATTGCAGAAATCTTGAATATAAAACTCAATGCAGTACATCAACTGAAATTCCGGATGACACAGAACCTTATTAAAATCATAAAAAAGAAAAATTTATACGAAGAACTTGAAATATTCATGAGAGGCATCTCTGCCTATGTCATCAATGAAAGCAGAGTCATGTCTATAAATTAAACGGACCTTTTCAGAAACTTTTATAAATCGCGAAGCAGTAAAATGTATCATTATTCCAAAACCCATAAGGGTTAAAGGAGGCTTTAAGGATCTAATAACAATTGAAGATCTTAGGTAAACTTAATTACGAACGAGGTTAAAGAATATGTCCTGCAAAAAAACATTTAAATCTCTCATATTTTCATTAATCACCCTTTTGGGGCTTTTATTACTCTCCTACAGTTTTTCTTATGCCCAATATAATCCTTATCTGAGTTATTCGTATGGCGGTACATCTCCAGGCTTATATAGTGTGAACGGGATTTATGACGGGTTAAGCGGGATCACGGCACCCTATCTATTGATTGGCAATTCCTACAGTATTTACAGCGAACTGGGTTATCCTGGGGCCCCGGTTGGACTGAGTATATTGAATCCCTATTCATTGACGGGCGGACTTGCTGATGTGTATGGTCAAGCGGGCAACTTCAATCTGATAGGGGAAATACCGTCCTATTTGAGAACGGGCATGATGAGTCCCTATACCATGTTGTGCGGCACCATCGCGACCAATGGGAATCAATGCAGTACAACAACGCTGGGTAGAACCGTTGGTTTAAGTGGCATGGGTTCGGCCATACTTGGCATTTTACCAGGACTCGGGGGTTCGGCCGAAATTGTCAGCTTAGGCGGGCTGGGTAGTCTGGCAGGTCTTGCGAGTCTAGGTAGCAAGGCCGGTCTCATCACGGGTAACACCCCGTAACTCAGAACATTCTTGAGGTTTATAAAATTAAGCCCCAAAAGGGATTTAAACTGATCTTAAGACCTCCTCGAATAGGGTATGTATTTGACTATCGACTCAGATTCAAAAACGAGGGGATTATTCTTTGGCTGACTCGGGATTTCAGATGGAAGGCCGTAGGCAATGTTATGGTTAAAATTAAAAATAACGGTATTTTTCTAATACTACTTCTTGTTTGCATTTTTATTTACAATGTCGCAAAAATTCATGCCCAATCTCCAGCCTGGCAGATCCCATCGATTCAAACGCAATTTTCCTTAGATTATCCCACCTATAATGCACCTTTCTCTATCAATATATGGCCTCAATCCATCAGTTATGTATATTATTCCAAACCCATATGGGAAAATGCCTTTTTGAATGGATCAAATATTCGAACCTCGTCGGGTATTAACATATTTCCACAAAACAATCAATATATATGGTCCAATCCATGGGAAAAGGATTTCTTTTCTAATATCTCCTGGGCGAGACAGTACGAATATCCCACCTTTAATATTCCATTGAACATGATGATAAGCCTTTCCTTAAATCCCTATTGGAATTATCTCCGGAGACCTCAGGTGTTTGTTGATCATCTATCCAAGGGATACGGCTATTTTCTGAAGGGAGAGCATGGATCCGCAATCAATGAATTAAAGAAGGCGATAGGTTTACCTTATAACCAGGCAGCCCAGATCGAGATATACCTTCTGTTGGGGATGTCCTATGAGGCCCTGGGGTCCGAATATCTTGATGAGGCAGAGAAATATCTCGAACTGATCGCCGGTTTTCAAATCTATGATACAAAGGTGAGTTTACAACTGGCAAAGGTCTATTATAAACAGGGTAAATACAGCAAGGCGATTGTGGAATATGGCCGTATCATTGAAAAAGAACCGGAAAACCAGGACGCAATCAAAGGGCTTGCACTATCCTATTTTAAAGCAAATGATCTGACAAGGGCCCTAAGAGAATTGCAGAAGGCGGAGACGATGGACCCGAATGATCCTGAAATCCTTTTTACATTGGGTGTTGTATTAGAGGAGAAACACCTGTTTACAGAATCCATGGAATATCTTAACCGGGTGATCGCAATTGCACCAAACAGCAGTTGGGCATTGCAGGCCCAGGATCATCTCCAGGATATTGAATTGTCCGGTGGTGCTTCCACTATCGACGACCTCGAAGAAGAAATAGCACTATTAATAATGACGGCACCGGAACCGGAGGATATGCCGGACGATGACCTGATCATACTTTTGGATGATATCCAATATCAGATACTCCCTGACGATACATTGACTCGTAAGATCCACAAACTCGTGAAGATATTGAATGAACAGGGGAAAGAGGCAGGCGAAATCAGTTTTCCGTATGATTCAACCTATCAAACCGTAAACATTGATCTGGCGAGGGTCATCAAACCGGACGGAACGATAATCGGGATTCAGGAAAAAGACTTTCAGGAGGTGATACCCTGGGCCGATTTCCCATTCTACAGTAATACAAGGGTTTTAATCATATCCATGCCGGGGATAACGGTAGGGTGCGTCATGGAATATCAGGTAACGATCGAGGATATCCCGGGTTCCAAGATATTTGACCATAGGCAAGTCGACGCAGGCTTTACACTGGCATCCAAAAATCCTGTAAAAATAGCAAAGATTCAGGTCTCGGTTCCTGCAGATCGGGAGCTAAATGCCATCATTTTAAATAGAGATCCTCTGGAACCAGAGATTGTTGAAGATGAGGGACAGAAAAATTTTACCTGGACGCTCAATGATATCCCTGCGATCATTATTGAACCGATGATGCCACCGATTCTGGATGTGAGTCCCATCCTGTTTGTCACCTCTTTTGCTTCATGGGAGGCCATTGCGGATTGGTGGCGAGAGATCGCATTGGAGGCCGCTGTCCCGAATGACGACATCGGGTCCGAGGTAGATCAATTAACGGAGTATGAAAGCACCCAAAGGGATAAGGCAAGGGCCATTTTTCAATATGTGGCATCGCAAATCAGGTATGTGGGCCTGGAATATGGAAAAGGTGCCAGAAATCCCCGGCAGGCATCCCAGGTATATGAAAATAAATATGGTGATTGCAAGGATAAGAGCATATTGCTCATAACCATGCTCGCAGAGGTCGGAATCGAGGCATACCCTGTGCTTATCAGCACCCTATACAGTGGACGGGCATGGGAAGAGATCCCCCGGGTGAATGCCTTCAATCATGTCATCGCCCTGTGTATGATTGATGATGAATGGATATGGATGGATTCGACAGTGGATACAAGCGCTTTTGGCGAGATCCCCGGCGGGATCCAAAATCGTGAGGCGCTGGTCATATTTGACGAGGGATATAGTTTAATGCGCGTCCCGGTCGTGGCGCCTGAAAAAAATATGGATCTGGAAATCATGACTATTCAGGTTGATGAAGATTCGACGGCTACGGTTTCCTCAACGATTACATCAACAGGTATCAATGCCATTTACAGCCGAAATTTCTTTAAAGGTTTGGATACCGTATACCGTAAACAACACATTGAATCAATCATTACGAAGAGGGCTACAGGTGGGAAGTTAATCGATTTTACATTGAGCGACCTGGATGACCTGAACGAGCCTTATAAACTTGAATTCAGTTATACAGCGCCCGATTATATCGAGTGGGCCGGATATATCGGATTTATGCAGCCTTCGTTCCTTTCACCCAATATGAACGGAATCACGCAAGAAGAACGCATATACCCTGTTTTTTTGGACAATACCTCAGTCGGAGAAAGCATAACCGATATCACGATACCTGAAAACATCCAGATCCTTTATATGCCCCCACCCGTGAACCTGGAGATACCTCAGGCCCTCTTTATTTCAGAATTTACTCTGGAACAGCATACCATCACTTACTATCTTCGCTATGAAATAAAGGCGCTTTATGCCCCTCCTGAAGATTACGCCGCATATAAGGCATTCCAGGAACAGGTGGACAGGGAATTGAAAAGAAAAATCATAGTAGAGGCTATCGGAATGTAAGAGGAGGAGTTGCATTAATCAATTTCATCACTTCATTGATAATGCTCTGATTTTTGTGGAAAGATACAACTGCTCTGGCATTATGCCTCTGATGATTCTCTTGTAACATCAGGGGATGGAATAATCACTTCGAATTCCTTGATGTTCAAATCATAAATCTTGTATTGCGGACCGAAGACCTCATACGCCCCTTGGCCCTTACAAAAACACATTCGATGTCTCTGAAAGTATTTTTGAAGGTCTCGGCTATGTTAATTGCAGGTTAGAGATGTCAGAAAAATCATACCGGCACGCCTTCACGGAATCAAATAAAAATGGAAATTAAATTTCTAAAATCAAAGACATATACCATAACTAAAACCCAATAAGGACATAAATTTTATGAAAAAATGGTTAGATTTTTTGACTAAAGTTGTAATTCTAACATAATTTTAATATAATTTTTACGTCTATATATGGAAAAATGGGTACCATTTATGTTAAAATATTAAATGGACTATTTGGTATTTCAATTGCAATATAATAATCGTGTACAAATTTAAATAGAGACTTTCATGAGGCGGGTTCCATTAATTAAATTTAATCTAAATATTTATTAGTTCGGGAGGTGCTTTATGTTTTTAAAAAAAATACCCCGCGTTCTGTTCATTTTTCTGCTTGCTACTTTCTTATTCACATCGGTCTTTTTACTGAACGCGGATGCTCAATATCCATTTCCACAGATACCATTTTATGGTGCGGGTGCATATCAGCCGTACATGCCGTACATGCCTTACCAGCAGCCGTACATGCAGCCCTATATGCAGCCTTACCAGCAGCCCTATATGCAGCCCTATATGCAGCCCTACATGCAACCTTACCAGCAGCCGTACATGCAGCCCTACATGCAACCTTACCAGCAGCCCTACATGCAGCCCTATATGCAGCCCTACATGCAACCTTACCAGCAGCCGTACATGCAGCCCTACATGCAGCCTTACCAGCAGCCCTACATGCAGCCCTACTATCAGCAGTATCCGTACCAGCAGCAATATCCTTATTATCAACAATATCCTTACCCGCAGCAGTATCCCTACCAACAAGCACAGTATGTACAGGCTGATCACATGCTGACTTCCAGTTATAGCGGGGGCTCAGGTACGGTAGAAAAGGGAGACACTATCAGTATTGTTCTGACATCCAATGCCTCCACGGGCTATCAATGGTATCTTGACGATGGCGAATTGGATGAAGATGTAGTTTCATATACCAGCCGGACATATTATCCCACAGGGGGCACTATGCTTGGCGCAGGTGGATCGGAGCAGTGGCTATTTGAAGCGGAAGAAGAAGGTGACACCACTATTATACTCGAATACAGGCAATCAGGAAGTTCAATTGTATCCCAGACATTTACGTTGGATGTCGAAGTGACTGATTGATGATTCACACTGAATAAATCAAGGGGCATCCTGCACGGATGATGAATCCGTGCAGGATGCCATTTCCTTAATCAATGCAGAACTTCCTCTCTGCCAATATCCTCTCTTTAAATGGCCCCTGGACTGATTTTCCATCTTTTCTTTCTCGATGACCTCATAAAAAGTCATGCACTGAGTCATTGCCAGAGAATCTTTCTTGATAAGAAAAATTATATTTCTGATTATAACCAAGATATACTATTTTATTGACATAAAGAGAAACACTGTGTATATTTAAAAAAGAGATTAATAATCTTTGATTTATTACCCAATTGCTCTTTGCTTTCCAAATATGAATCCGCATTCTGAATTTTACATAAAAACCCCCCGAAAGGGATGTCCTTTGGACATCGAATCAATATATCTATAAATAGACATTAACCTTTTGAAAAATCCAAAACTCAAGACGTAGATTGGATCTACCGGAGGTATTACCATGGCACATATCTTTTTCGAACGGTTGGAATATCGGCGTAGCACCCAGACCATTCTGGATTTACCGGCAATGATGCAGCCACTATACGGCGTCGGAACAGCGATCCCTGTTTCTTCAACACCAAGCTATTCCCCTTCCCAGTGGGGTACCACCCTTCCAACCATCCCGGGTTCCATTTATGATCCCTCAGGTTGGAGCAATCCCATTTCCTACGGACCCAGCGGTATGCCATTCAATCCCAGGACTTCCATTGCCCTCACAAGGCCTGTGAGCGGCATGTCCCAGTTTGGAAGCGATTCTTATAGTATGTGGATGCAAACGGGACAAATCGGATCAGCTCTTACTTTTGGAATGATACCGGGAAACAACGTGTCTATCGCGACGGTTGCCACTGCCGGCACATATGGCTCTCTGAATCAATCCGGGCGCTATACTCAAACACAAACCGGGCAATGGGCAGGAGGCATGTCCGGCGCAGCATCTTCTTATTATTCTCCTGGTGCCGGGATAGGTAGCGTCGGGAATCTGGCATCCGGAGGAAGCTCCCCTGTAGGTGCAGCTTATATCAAGTTCCCTGATTTGGGAAGATAGGGACCACTTGCGATTTATAATAGCTCTTTAAGCATTTTGGGATCGAATTCACATTCATTGACGAGATCCTGTATCTTCCGGATGAATTCTGTTATGGCTGCATAATCGCATATATTACCAAACTCACAGGTATGACAGTCATCACATTTAGGGATACCGAGATATCTGGACAGATGGGCTGAATCCTGCAAAAGGGGATAAACCTCTGCAACCGCCCGCGGTTCAAACTCGCCATCCACCTTCCTTTTCGCCTCGACCAAATCATCCCCTTTCATCATATATTCCAGGAATTTCAATAAACAGATATGATTGACCACAAAGGGGGATGGTTTTTGAAAATCTTCAGGTGCGAGTAAATTGGAGAGATAATCTTTAAAAATGGTATGGGAGGCTGTGATATTCCCCAATCTGTAATAAATCATATGGAGCAGGCTCTCAGGGTCCACATGATTGAGTATGGCCTCTTTTTTTAGAGAAAGGTTATGAATGCTTTTGACGATGGCTTCTTTTGCGATATGGGGAAAATCAAGCAATTTTTCGATCGTCTTTGCCAGAAAAAAAAGCTCTTCACTGGTCGCCCCATCCAGCGCATAAAATATTCTTCTCGATATGGGTATATCCTCGAGATGGAGTTTCAAGACCTCATAATTGAGTTTTGAGGTCTCGGACATCCCGGGGACATAAATAAAATATGCAGGGAATCCCAGAAACGACACATCCCGGATATAGATCTCATGATTCAATGTGCGGATCGTCTTCAATAAATCCTGTAATTGCTTTTTACTAATGACGCTTTCGGAACGGAAGATGTAATCCGGATTAAACTCCGTATCGTGATTGAATACCAAAGGATTCACAATGCCTTCACCGCGGGTTAGGGCTTTAAAAAATTGATAACGAATTCTCTTTTCACGGGTTGTAAAGGTGCGCATAGGAATTGGTGTGTCCAAAGGCAGGATCGGCCTTAATTTGTTATATATGGAATCTAATTGATATCCCTGAAAAAGTTCCGTGAAGCATCGTTCAAAACCCACCAAGAAATCGGGTGAGGCGCCCAGACTGAACTGGGCCCTGTCTCCTTTTTTTATGAGAAGACCCACAACCGGCACCCTGCCTCCGAGAGAGCAGTCTTTTGCATACACCTCGTACCCGTTTCTTTTGAGCAGGGAAAAATAGTTCAGGAGAGGGCTCCCGCCAAAAAAATCCTCAGGGATCAGCGGCAGGACCAGGTTCTCATTCCGGTAAATCTCCCTTAATACATATCGCTCAAGGATCTCGCATAAACCCTGAATGAGGGCCTCTTCCGGTGTATTGCCCGCACACATGCCATTGCTCCCCACACATAGCATCAGAAGATCGAATGGTAAATAGGTCATTTGATCGGCAGATACATGATAAAAGGGATAGGAAATCATATCCCGCCAATTCATGAGCATGCCATCGATCAGGGGAAGCTCTCTTTCGTCGAACATCTCTTCGAGAATGGCATGATTCTCTCTTTTAAATCTCTGATAATCAAGGGGCAGGCCATCAGGAAAACAGACCTTCCGGGAGGGCTGCTTGCCTGCGTAATTCCTTTCGAATATGATCAGGTTCTGGAGCCTTTCAATGAATTCCGCATAGGATGATGCCAGTGCATATTTCTCATCAATGCCCTTGCCAGCGGAAGTGATATCCGCATCGGATAGGGTAAGGCCCAAAGAGGCGAAATAGGCGCACTCCCGATACCAGTTTGACTCAATCACAAAAATGCCTTTTTGGTGGAAAATATCTCTTATCCTCTGGATGGTATCTTCTGGCGGCAGGGCTTTATAATGATCTCGTGGATAGGTATCTTTCAGATCATGCATAATTGTATAATCACAGGCAATGGATGGCAAGAAATCATTTTATAGGTCAAAGTATAATCCAAATCCTGACTTTTATCAATGCGAATATTTATGATATTTTTGATTAAAAGAGGTTAACCTTTATAAAAAGCCTCCCAACGGGCAGGAAAGTCGAAGGAGAGATGATGTCAGACTCATTGCACTCCCGGCCCCGGATTCCATTGACTGTGTGTGCTGCCATGCTTTTTCTTCTCATGGCCGGGCCGGGATGTCTGGGCCGGCTTTCCGGGAAGGAATTGGTTCAGGATCGCTGCACAAGGTGCCATACCCTCTTTCCTGTGGAAGCGGCCCGAAAAACGAGCCGCGAGTGGAGAATCACGGTCTCCAGAATGATCAAATACGGCGCCCGCCTGAGTAACAAAGAGATCCGAATCCTGATCGATTATCTGACCGATACCTATGGACCCGACAAATCCTGAGCCGCTGATCCTTATGCTCATTAAGAATATACAATTTGAGTTCAAAGCCAAATCTGTGCTAAGTTTTGGGTCTGGAATTTTACCCATGGAGGGAACGATCATATATCCCTTATATTAAAACACCACAGCAGAACGGCTTTGCATTTCATGAATCCTGATCGTGATGATATCGTCATCCTGACAGCCATATTATTATTCATATCATGCATATATATGATTCAGACCTTCCGGTTTGTTAAAGCAGGGGAGATCCGGTTATTGAATCTCAGAATAAGCAGCGCCTTTGCCCAAACCCTCCCGCAAGACAGATGGCTGAACAACTCACCGCTTTCAGCCTTCAATCCTGCATGCATCCCTATAGACCTTTCTCCTCAAAAGAAAAACCGTTTAGATATGAGGAATCGCCTGATTGTTGCCAATCAGATATTGAGTATCCATGAACTCTTCCATGACTGGGGAGGCCCATTCAGTCCGAGGGATAAAAATAGAGCGCTCATATCCGGGGAAACGGAGCTTGCATTCGGCAGAGATGGATGGCGGATGTCATATCTGCGGAGGATTGAACTCTTTCTCCGGGCCAACCGGGGCCTGGTGGAACTCGCATGGTATGACAAAAACGAGGCTCCCTTGCCGCTCGATCACACCTTCCCCCTGCATCTGGAAGGGGAAGGTTTCGAGGCCCACGGGCTGAAATTTGCCCATGGCAGGCGATTTACTTACATGGGAGAGAAAGAAATTGGATTGGGTTTTGCTCTCTCTCTTCTGCGGGGCATCCGGATGCAGAAGGCGATCGTGCAGGGTGAGGCCCAAGTCCTGGGGAGCAAGGATTATGACTATTTCGGGGCCTTATACTACTACTATAATCACAATTATCTGTATGACAGGGAAAATATCGATATCGGAAACGGCAATGGCATAAGTTTTGATATCGGTCTGGGGCTGGACATCACACCGCAGCTCTCGGGGAGTGTCCTCTTCCATGACATCTGGGGGAGGATCTGGTGGGAAGATGTGCCATTTACGGATGCCCAATTTGATTCTCATAACAAAGAGTATGATGAAAATGGGTATGTGAAATATAATCCGAGCATATCCGGCCGGGAGCTAAAGGTTGATTTTACTCAGAGGATTCTTCCCAAGACCAACCTTTCTTTCAATTACCATAAGGAGGAATGGGCCTTTGTGATCTTTGCGGACTTTATCAAAGGAGACATCTATCCCAATGCCCTCTTAAAATATAACCTCTCGGATTCCCTTACCCTGGACTGCGGATACGACCTGTTTTTTCATCAGATACATATCGCAGCCAAATATCAAAGGTTTCTTCTCGGCATCTCCTTTGACCGGGTCGAGCCTGAAAAGGCAGGGGCCTTCTCCCTGGCGCTTGACTTTGGCTTCAACTTCTAAAAAGCGCAGAAATTAGATGAATCGGAGATGCCCCTTATAAAAAGAGGGGATGGCATAAAATCCATGCCATCCCCTCAGAGTGATCAAATGGGATCAGAACAAGGTTTCAAAATCCCCGTTATAATATACCACCCTTGGGATATTATTGACGATCTCAAAATAGGCAATCAAGATGCCGTCCTTTTTGATCGACCCGGTAAGCGAATCTCCCACGGATTCCGTATAAGCAGCCACCAGATGGAGATCGAGCCCGTCCTGATTCTCGAGATCCAGAGTGATGCTCTCTGAAACATCGGTGTTGACTATACTGGCAGTTCCTGTGATGGTAATACCCCCGTACTGGAACTGGAGATCGGTAATGGAATAATATCCCTCCATTGCAGAGGAAAGTGTCATGGTAAACTGCATGTCCGACTCGCCTGCCACACTCATGGTGCCCAAAAATGTGATACTCATATTCGGATCAACCGGACCACCCTCACCTAGTTCCTCATAGGCATAGAACTCACCCATATTGAAGATCTCCGCGGTGATTGTCCCCTCAAAGCTCATGGCCCCGGATGGCAGCTCATATGAACCATCGAGCTGTACCTTGGATGGCATATAAAGGCTCCAGAGCTCAAAGTTCGGATCCACCAATACAGGATCGCCGAATCTGATCTCTCCGAGCCAGCTGAAGGAATTGGTCACCTGAAAGGCACCCATGATGGAAAGGGTATTCACTCCGATCGAACTGGCCTCTCCGATCATATCACCTGCAAATGGCCCTCCCATGATTGTCATCACGAAATTCGCATCCGCCATGATGTTCGGGGTCTGGAATTTGCCAAAATGCAGGGCTGCACCTGTGATGTTGGGATCCGCAGGATCCTGCCATAAGGAGATGCCGAAATCCGTCAGGGATGCAGATCCCAGACTTCCGTTGACATTAAATAGATCGATCCGGCCGTTGTTCCGGTCCAGAGATATCTTCAGTGTGCCGCTGCCTCTGGAGTAGAAACCCTGCATGATGGAATAACCGGCCTCAAAGTAGAAGAGATCAATATTGGGGTCCTCCAGATATGAAAGGATATTCGGATCCAATCCCATCTCTGCGAAGATATTCGGATCCAACCCGGCAAAGAGATTCGGGTCCTGAAGCTCGGCCTGTTCGTTCGGATCCATGATCTCATCCAGAAGGTCCTGATTTATAAAGGTGTACCAGTAATTCGGGTCCTGCCACTGATCCTGGACGTTCGGATCGAGCAGCATGGAGAGCATGACACCCGTCTTGACATCCATGGTCAAGGTCACACTGTAACCCTCAACAGAGGCTGTTTCTTCAAAAGGCAGACTACTGGGATCCATCATGGAATTGGGATCCATATTATTCGGATCAAAGACCTCTCCTATCCCCGCCTGGAGCACCATGAGCATTTCGGCAAAAGACATGAGATCCGGAAACACATCAGTTTCCATCTCCGAAGATACTCTCGCCCCCTCTTGCATCAGTGAGGTTTCCGTATTGAGGGCCTTTGTTCTCAACTCGCTCACCATGGCCTTGGCCTGATCCAGCGGTGTTTCGCCCCCGGTGGGACTCCCGCTCATGGTCACACCATTGGGATCGTTGGGATCATAGAACTCATCGAAGAGAATACTCTGATCCTGGGCCATGTCCAGAATATTCGCGAGGCTGATTACATTCGGGTCCACGATATTGGGATCGTTCACCACATCAACTAGCAGATCCCCGAGATCATTGATCTTGATCTCTCCTGTTTCTCCCAAGACCCCATCTTTAAACTGGTCGGCCAGCGCAGAGATCATATCAACGGGGTCGAGGTCGTTGGCATCCGCCATTTTCGATATAGCCGCCAGATAAAGGGCGTATTTGATTCCCTGCATTGCCTCGGCATCATTGGCATCCACTTCGAGTGCATCCTTATCAATGATATTTGCAGGAAGGGTCCGGGTAATATCCACCCAGAGCAATTGGGAAATCTCGCTATTGGCCTGATCAATGGTATTGGGATCAAGTACGATCTTATTGGGATCTGCCAGGTCCTTTCCCTTTCCTATCACTTCGGCCCGGCGGTAGGCGATCTCAGTAAATGGAGTAACGGCGGCTTTAATCGTGCCGGTTGTACTCGAGATCAATGCACGGAAAGGTTTGTTGGGATCGATCTGCCTGTTCGGGTCCCCGGTTGACTCATCACGATATTTGCCGGATACCTCCAGGACGACCGGCCCTGTGTAGCCCACTACTGTAATCTCGTAATCCCCATTGGGGTCCGTCTCAGCAGTGCCGATAAGACCGGCCTTCTGTCCCCCAACGAGCATGTAAGCCTTGACTGTGCCCGGATAGACAGGGCCTTTGGATGCTTTTCCATCGATGGTCGCTACAGAAACTGCAGCCTCGTCACTGCTCCCGCACCCGGATACCATAGGAATCACGATGCATAAGACCAACAACCACAAAAAGATATACCCTCCACTTTTAGAAATACGCCTTAACCCCATGTAGACACCCCCCTCTTGTTAAAAGGTTATATTGGATTGAACGGACTAATCTGCTCCTTTGAAGGAACAGGGAGATTCAAAAAAACGGATTGTTTCTAATCTGGACAATCTTAATCAAAGAATCTATTCAAAAAATATAGACTTGTCAACAGGGAAATGAAATTTCAGGATTGAAAGGGTATTTCATCGCTCCGGCCTCGGGCAGGTCTCCCCGGATGATGAACAGCCGATCGGGTAGTACAGCAGACTTATTGTCCATACCTTCCTGTAAATTGCTATCAGTAGTTTCGCCCCTTGATAGGGAAAATTCCTCGGATTAGCGGAACCGATAAAGACTTTTGATATAATTATTCAGATTCCTCTGTTGCAGCCTGCGGTTCAGATTTTTCATATAAGACTGTTGTATGGATGATTGTCCGTATTGGAATTGATAGGGCTTAAGCGCAGGTGTAACAGAAATGGCCTTTTTCTCGCTTGTCTCCAGTATGCCGTTACAGTTGTTGTCCTTACCCGCATGGGTTCCGGGTGCGCCCGGATAGATGGCCCGGTCTTTGTCATTACAATCCCCTTCGCATACCATAAAACCATCCCCATCCGCATCCGATTCATTCGCAGGGATTATGCTATCGCAGTTATTATCCTTGCCATCACAGATCTCAGGGGCCCCGGGGTAACTTGCAGGGTCCAGGTCATCACAGTCATACAAACCGGTGAAACCGTCCATATCCATATCCGCATCAAGCAATGCGGTTTCATAGGACCTCAGATAGAGTGTGCCATCATCTGTTGAAACGATGGGGGCCCCGGTCACCGGGGTCAGGTTCAGCCAGCCGGCATCCGTCAGATCGAAATAGCTGCCGAAATTCTGGGAGTCCGGATGAAGCTCTCCATCCGCATTCATAAAATGGATATATCCGATCCTCACCTGATCCTCCGAAAGAATGGTGATCTTTCTGATCTCACCACCGGGATTCCAGTTATAGGATTCCCATGCCTCCACATCATTGATGATGGCCAGGAAAAAAAGCCCGGTAAAGGGCGGTACCTGAATATCATCCAGCCAATCCGTGCCCAATAATTCATAATTGGTACTGACCGGATCATAACTGTCGTCTCCCAGGAAATAAACCATGGTATTGCCATCCACCATGACGTCTTCATACATTTGGCCAGCAGCCAGCTTGATCTGTACATTCCGGCCTCCGGACTCCAGGATATCGAAAACGATCTCGAAATATGAATTGGCAAGGATACTGATTTCAAAGAATTCATAGGGATAGGGAATGGACACCTCGTGCTCCACAGCCACATTCAGAATCTGCGCCTCTGAGCCCGGCATGAAAGCGAACATCAAAATCACCATAAGGCTTAGGCAAAAAACGGATATTTTTGAAACACATTTTGCTTTCATAAAAAACCTCCCGATTATAATAACCTCCCAATTATATTAATGATGCATCGATTATGAATCAGGTCTTATGATCAAAGGTGTATTCATTGCTCCGGGGGATAGTGATTGATTTTCGCTTTATGGTATTGGACATCCTTTTCAGCGATTTATTTATGGAGCAGATTGCGGTAACACTGCCTTTACCGTAAACCACAGAAAAATCATTAGGATTGATCGGCTTTCGCTTTTGAGGGCCCGGACCGGAAATTGTCTTTTTTTTGTATTCCCGGATAAAATTATATTATACCAATTATGGATTCAATGCAACCAAAAAAGGGGCTAATATCAGCAAATGATCAATATTTGAGAGGCAAAAGAGGTCAGGTCTGACAGAGCAGAATCAAAGGCATTGGCAATCCGGCCCATCAGGGGAACTGCATCAAAGGACAATACCGCACCTTCATATTGGTGGCCCCATACAGTCAAAATACAAAATATCACCGCAATAATCAAAAGCGGGATCTTTTCCACAACAGGCCAGATTGAAGGCGACCTGTCAATCCTTTTTTGTAAAATCCCTGGCAACCTATAACAACCCGGGTTAAAGCTCTCTTGGATCCGGAAATGCTCAAAAGGCCAAAAATCCAATAAAAGTGAAACCAGAGGCAGCCTGACGAGCATGGGTTTAGACATAAGGCATAAGAGAAAAAAAAGGCCAAAAGAAAGTATCTTTTGAGATGGGGTTTTTTGCATATCAGGCGTAGATCAATATGGTCAGGAGAAAAAAGGGGTGCTCAGCACTCCCTTGCGCTCCGAAATACATTCCACGTATTCCACCCTGAGAGGATGCAGCTCAAATAGAGCGGCAACCATTGCGGTTTGCCAAAACACCCCGGTCATTCGTTCCAAAACAAGAAAAATCAAGACATTCAAGATATGAATCAGCAGATTGGTCAAATGATACCCCCGGCATTCAACCCGTAAAGCTGGGCATCCGACATCAGCGAAAGCCATGTCAACGGTATCCAATGACCAAAATGCATGGTCTTGAATGCCCATATTACCCCTTTAATACTCAGGCCTTCCCGCACATAGGCATTTTCCGTGACATACACATTGTCATCCAGGCCGATAAATCCTTGACCAAGGACCCTGGAAAAAACAGATAGGTCGCCGGAATCAAAAACAGAATGACGAGGAATTTTAATAAAAAGGTTTGGTAACGCACAGTATTGTCATCCCTCAAAGATTAACAATTCCATACAATTTCCTCGACATATTTCTCCCTGCAATTCATCTTCACGAATCCTATCCCTTTAATGTTAAGATTTTAAATCTCTCTTTGCCAGCTGTGATATCTCATTTATACCAAATACTCAAGGTTCAGAAAAAACATTGGCAAACCAGCAAAAAAGTTTTTGGCCAGTATTAATTTAGAGGGGTGACCACACGCGCATAAAATAAACCTTTTGACCTATATCCGTGTCCTCCGGATGACCATGTCCGGAGTTCCTTGGGCTATTTTGATCCACATCTAATCACTTGTTTTGCAAAGATAAACTTGGCCTTGACATACACAAATTTACTTGATAATTTTAGTCTTAATTAAATCAAATGGGCAAAATTATATATTATGCGATTTTGCCAGGGGGAAAAACGAGGGAAAGAACTCTTAAGAGGAGTCTTTGAAATCATAATCAACTAAACCTATTCGTAATTTTTTTCTTACTGGTTATACGAAAAATAAAGGATTCTACAAAAGTTGATTAGTATATTCCAATAATAGCGAACGATTATTCGTATAATTAATATGTTAGCCATATAAGAGACTCAACAATAGGCAAGCTTATGTTTAAAGTAATACGAAAAGGCATGAATCGTTTAGATATTGAGATGAGTGGAAAGTTAAATGCTGAGGATATGATAATTGCCTTAGACGAACTTGTCAGTAAGTCGGAGAACATTGAAAACGGCAAAATGCTTTATGACGTTATTGATTTCCATATCCCTTCACTTGACGCAATTACAATAGAATTTTCTCGGCTTCCTTATATGTTTGGATTTTTGAAAAAATTCAGGCGTGCAGCAGTTTTGACTGACAAGACTTGGTTAAAGAAAGTGAGTGAATTCGAGGGTGCGTTGTTCCCAGGTCTGGAAATTAAAGCCTTTAGTAGGGATCAAAAAATAGAAGCAGAAGCTTGGTTATCAAGCCCGGATGATAATTGTTAAAAATTGTGGCTAACAAATCATTTTCCACCTGAGCTTTCGGGCCTGTCCGTGGTTGCAAAGCCTTATGGTATTTGTCCCGAAAGCCAGGTGAATTCAATCCTTAGGCATAGCAATCAGGCGTCACCAAACAGACAATGCAACGATGTTTCAGGAATAGATACCTGACCAAAGATACAGATAGAGAAACAGGGAGGTTGAAAAGTGGGCAATAGAAAATTTCTGCTAACAGGAGGTTTCGGTATGTACCTTCTGAGAATAGCTATCATGCTGACAGCGGTCGTGGTTGTAACGGGCTGCTGCACGCCGATGTTTACGAGAAATTTTCCCACCGGTTGCGGTAATCGCAGCGTGGCCATTGTGGTGGAGCCTGCGCTGCTTACTTCGATCCGAACAGGGCTTAGTCAGTTTGAAGCTGATCTGTGCACCGGCGGCTACAACACTGTGGAGCACACTACCGGGTTCGCAAACCCATCCGAGCTTCGAACATACCTACAGGGACTCCATGGAGAGCCGAATCGTAATCTGGTTGGCGCAATCCTGATCGGTGATATTCCGCACGCCTATCAGTGGGTCACCTTACATTCATCGAATCCGAGTATTCCTGACAGTAGCGAAGAGGCGATAAGTTTTCAGTACTATGCCGATCTGAATGGGACGTTCTCGAAGTCTCCCACTTACACTTCTCCTGGCGGTCACATATACTCATATGATCTACATGGCGGCGACGTCGGGTGGGAGATCTGGGTTGGTGTGCTACCCCGTTATAAGGGCGTTTTGGCGCAGACAACGGCCGCTATCAACCGTTACTTTGCCAAGAATCATGATTTCCGCACGAGGCGGCTGCTGCGTCCGAATGTTTTCCTGCAAATAAACGAGCATTTCCATGCCACGACTCTGGTAGAACATAACAACTTCATGGCTGCCATGCGTTCCGGAACGTCCTCATGGACTCCTTATAGCAATGGTGCAGATGCGCGCCTTTATTTCGACAGTCCACCGGGAGGACTTTCTGTAGATCAGGGCTATACTGACATGCAGGACGGCGTGGCGGACTTCACCGTGACCGATACGCATGGCTTTTGGGGTGCAAGCGGCGAACTCACTATCGCGACGGTTGAAGCCAATCCAGTGCTGACATTGTTCTTCTGGAGCAATGGTTGTGCTGTTGGTGACCTCGATCACGATGAAAACTTCCTGAGCTCGGTGCTCTACAGCCCGACCAGCGATGTTCTGATTGCCAAAGGGACCACCAACAACTCGGGTGGGATGGGGACCAATTCGAACGGATTCTTCGGACATAATATAGCAACGGTCCTGGCTGACAAAGAGGCATTCGGCGATGCCATCCTCGGTCACGTCAATGTGCCGTTGATAGCCCCATGGTCAGCCAGCCGAGAGTTTCATTTTGGCTCCGTTGTGGTCCTCGGAGACC
>JBLIRM010000042.1:0-19914 GCA_049472295.1 bacterium
CTTTTTACAGTATAATTTCACTATTTTTTCCGATTTTAACTAATAGATGCTCTTTCCTTGAAAGGGTATAAAAAATCCGTTTTGAAGAAGGGTAAACCTTATAAAATGAAATTGAAGCAAAAGAAATTAGTCTTTTTGGGTATTTTCTCTTTCATAATCCTTATTTTCCTGCTGAGCGGAATAAGGGGGTTATATCGAATCCATCAGGCAAAAAAAGAGATGGTCATGAGCCTTGAAATACAAAACAGGTTTCAGGGATTGATCTCTTCTCTTGAGAGAAGTTTGAGAGAACCCCGTGAGTATTTGGTATCTGGGAGAGAGAATGGCAGGATAAACACTGGTGGTAATGATGCAAAGATTCATGAAGATCTGGAAGCCCTGAGAAAAACGATTGACCATGGGGCAGACGAATCCGGGGCTGATTTTAAAGATCTGCTTTTGGAAATAGGAAAAAGGTCTCCGAGCGTAGTTGAACTTCTGAGAAGATATGAGCGGTTGGCTGAAAGGCTTCTGAATTTGGAAGATCCTGTCGGAAACCCTGAGGTTGGTTCTTGTCTGAGAGAGATGGAGATTGCTTTGAATGATATCAATGAATTGCTCCAGGATGAGATAAGCATTCTGTCGGAGTTTTCATCAAATAGACTAAGACAATCCAATATAATTTACAAAAATACTATTATTCTCTGGGTGGTTTTTTGCTTTATTCTTCTCTTGATAGGGATGATATTCGGATATGCAGGTCATAGAAACAACCTTTTTTCTTCAGAGAACCCGCATCGTTCATATAATGATTTTGGAGAGAAGCATTCACTGTCCATGGATTCAGAAGCAAAGAGAAAGAGTGATTTTTTTGCCAATATGAGCCATGAGATCCGTACCCCCATGAATGGGATTCTGAGTATGACCGAGCTTGCCCTGGATACCAAACTAACTAGGGAACAAAGGGAATACCTGCATATGATAAAGACTTCAGCAGAGTTCCTTTATGCCATTATCAACGAGATGCTTGATTTTTCAAAATTGGAGGCAGGTCATTTACATCTTGACGAGGTTGAAATAGATATTCCATCTCTTATGCAACAGGCTTTGGATACCCTGAATTTCAGGGCCCGTGAGAAGGGACTGAAACTCTCCTTCTATATAGAACCCACGGTCCCTTCGGATCTCAGTGGGGACTCGATCAAGTTGTATCAGATTTTTCTCAATCTTGTGGGCAATGCGTTAAAATTTACAGAAAAGGGCTGTGTTAAGATCGAATGCAGGCTCCAAGAAAAGGGACAGGACGCTGTTCTGCTCCACTTTGCTGTATCGGATACAGGCATAGGCATACCTGAAGATAAACTGAAAAATATTTTTGAAAGCTTTTATCAGATTGAATGTTCAAACAAACGGGGATACAAAGGCATTGGTTTGGGACTTGCCATTTCCAAGGATTTAGTGAAACTTATGGGCGGTGATATTTGGGTGGAAAGCCGGTTGGGTCAGGGGAGCACCTTTCACTTTACAACCAGGCTCCGACTGCTGCCTGAAAGAAGCCCATGCGGTTCCGTCCGCAAAAATTGATCAATTCCTCCGGATTTATGAAAAGATAGAATCCCTGTCTTTTGACAGGGAATTAGGGATAGAAAAATTGGAAAATTTGCTTTATGATATATATATATTTTCTCTTCTGAATATTTTCCAAAAAAAGATTTGATCAGTATAGCATATGTTTTATATTGTTTTGATAATCCTTTTGCTTTAATAAATTATTTTTTACTGATCGCAGATGAGACTTAGTATTGGAAAAAAACTGATATCAGGCACCATAGCCATGCTGGTTCTGGTTGTTGCCATGAGTGTGGTATCCATCTGGAGTGTTCAGCGGGTGGAAAAAGGTGGGGAAATCATATTAAAGGCCTCCTCTTATATCTGTGAGATTCAAAATCTGCGCTTATCCTTTGAAAAGGTCCTGATGCCCCCTCATGACTATCTGATCTATGGTGACCCCAATGAGATCAAGAACCTTGACAAAAGTCTGACCGATCTCAAGCAGGCTTTACACCAAGTCAATGAAATGATCACGACCTATGAGGGTGGGCATCTGGATGAAGTCAAAATACCCCTTGAGATCACAAGTGACGGAATTGTGAAGATTGAAAACCTTGCCAAAGAGATCATTTCTGTCCCTGATCCCCTTGGCCTGGAAGCCGGAAGATTGATGGAGGAGATGGATGCACGAACGACACAGGTGACTGAGACTCTTCAGGGAATGATTCAGACCCTGGCAAAGGATAATGATTATGAAATGCTCCGATCCAGTTATGAAATGATGGTATCATTTCAGAATATACTGATGCCACCCCATGATTATCTGATCATTGGAAATGTGGTTGAACGTGAGAATTTTAGGTACCTTCTTCAGGATCTGGCCGATGAAATGGATCGGCTCTTAGAGGTTTCCCGATCTGGCAAAGAAAGGGATACCGTTATGTTGGTGATTGAAGAGTTTCAAGGCGTCCGGGAATTGGCTGAGCGGATTTTATCCATAGCGGATCCCCTGAAGTTTGATGCCGGCAAAAAGATGAAACAGATGGATTTTATTGCAGACCATGTGATCGTCAAACTGGATACCCTATTGGAACATTTCAGGACCGAGGGAGAGAATGCCAAAGAACGAGCCGATCGGATCAAATCCGCGTCTGTACATTTTGCGATTTTAGTGAGCCTCATACTTGTGATCGGCGGTCTCATTGCAGGACTCGCATTTTCATCCAGTATTACCGACCCTGTACGTCAGCTTCTTAATGCAACCAAGAGGGTTTCTGCCGGGGATTTCACACACAAGGCAAAGGTTTCCTCAACGGATGAAATCGGTGAATTGGCCAAGTCTTTTAATAAAATGACTGATGCTCTGAGTACTTATCAGGCTCAACTCATCCATGCCAAGGAATATATTGACAATATCATCAAGAGCATGATCGATACACTCATTGTGGTCAATCCGGACGGGACAATCAATACAGTTAATCAGGCGACATTGAATCTCCTGAACTATGAGAAGGAAGAGGATCTGGTTGGAAAGCCGGTGCAGACGATCTTTGCCAAGGGTGCCATGTTTTACAGTGAGGGTGAGACGGATAGACTGATCACTGAGGGTTCGATAAGAAACTATAATGCGGTTTTCAAGACCAAGGAAGGGATTGAAATCCCCATCAATCTTTCTGCATCGGTGATGAGCGATAAAGATGGGATTCTACTTGGAACCGTTTGTGTGGCAAGAGATATGAGAGAGCTCCAGACGTTGATCAATGACTTGAAAAAGGCATATAAAGATCTTCAATCCACGCAGGCCCAGTTGATTCAGTCCTCAAGACTTGCATCCATGGGTGTGCTTGCGGCCGGTGTGGCCCATGAAATCAACAATCCGATGAATACCATTATCAACTATGCCGGTCTTTTAGAGGATGAACTGGATCCTAGGACAGAACATGCCAATTATGTGCAGGGTATACTCACAGAAGGCCAGAGGATCATCAACATCGTACAAAACCTGTTGGCCTTTGCAAGGACGGATCGAAGGGATCACACCCCCTGTCGTATCACGGATATCATTAATGCATCAGTCGCCTTTATGGAAGCCTACCTTTCCAAAGATGGGATAAAGGTGCAGACCAATTTTGATCAGGGTCTGCCTGTTATCAAGGCCAAAACCAGTCAACTGGAACAGGTGTTCATCAATCTTATCCTGAATGCAAGGGATGCGCTCAATGAAAAGTATCCTCAGCCTGATCCGAACAAGTTGATTCAAATTGACGTAAAAAAAGGAAGAGGGAATGGCAGGGATTATCTTCGGGTCCTGTTCAAAGATAATGGGATTGGGATTGATCGAAATGATCTGGACAAGATATTCGATCCCTTTTTTACAACCAAAAGGGCGGATAAAGGGACAGGGCTCGGGCTCAGCATCAGTTACGGTATCATTGCAGACCATAAAGGCAGTGTGGAGGTCAAGAGTCAAAAAGGAAAACAAACCACAATCATCATTGACCTGCCGATAGATGATGGATTGTCAAGAGGGGAGGATTAAGATGCCCCGTATTTTAATTATTGATGACGAGGATGGTGTCAGGATCACTCTCAAAAAGATTATGGAGAGATCCGGATATGAAGTGGATACTGCATCTGATTTCGAAGAGGGGATGCATCGCCTGAAACAAAAATCATACGATACTGTGGTGACGGATATTATATTACCGGGAATGAGCGGGTTGGACCTGCTTCGGGCCATTAAGAAAAGGTACCAGGACCTTCCCGTGATTGTGATCACAGGTGAACCAAATTTAGAGACTGCCAAAGAGTCAATCCGCCACGGGGCTTATGATTATATTGAAAAACCGGTCACCAAGGCCAATCTGCCCCCGGTTGTTGGAAGGTCAGTGGAGAAGAAGATTTTGATTGACGAGAAAAAAAGGCTGGAGAAGGAAAACCTGGAGTATCAGAGAGATCTTGAAAAGAAGGTAAAAAAAAGAACAAAGGAGATAGAGTCCCTGAATCTTCTTTTAAAGGAATTTCATACCAAACTGATCCGTTCCGAGCGCCTGGCGACTTTAGGGACTTTTGTATCCTTTGTCAGTCATGAATTACGAAATCCTTTGAGTGTCATACAGAATTCCATATATTATCTTAAAAGCCATATCCAGGTTGATAATCCTAAAATCGAGAAATACTTCGGAATCATGGATGAGGAAGTAGCCATTGCTCAAAAGATCATTGATGATTTTCTGAATTTTACAAAGGGAAGGGCCCTTGAGCTGAGCTTGGTGGATATTAACAGCCTGATCCAAAAGGTCCTCGATTTAATCAATATACCTGATAACATCAAGACAACCTTTAATTTAGAAAAGGATCTCCCACACATCAAGGTGGACAGGGACTATATACAGCAGGTATTTGTCAATATCATCAATAATGCCATTCAGTCCATGCCCAACGGCGGGAAATTAACCTTGAGTTCGAGAAAGGATGCCGAATTGATCATCATCGATATCTCGGACACAGGGACCGGTCTATCAGAGAATGATCTTGAACGCCTCTTTGAGCCCTTTTTTAGTAAAAAGAAAGAGGGGACGGGTTTGGGTCTGGTGATCTGCAAATTTCTTGTAGACCGCCATAAGGGGAAAATCAAGGTCAAAAGCGAACCGGGTAAGGGTACGGTCTTTTCCATTCATCTTCCCATGAATCTTGAAGCCTTAAAGAAAAAGTATCAAGCCCTAATTCCATAAAAGTAAGAAGTTTTTTTTACTCAGGTCCTGATGTTTGTCATATCTCTTGGAAATTCTTTTGCAAATTAATGAATTGAAAGAAATTTTAGGTCCCGATGGACTGATTGCAAGGGCTTTGCCCAATTATGAGTATCGTTCTGCACAGTTGGAGATGTCGGGTATGGTGGCCGATGCCATGACAGGACAGAGATCCGCCCTTATAGAGGCAGGCACAGGCACAGGAAAGACCCTCGCCTATCTGGTGCCCATGGTATGTCTTAACCTCAGGTGTGTCATATCCACCGGAACCAAAAATTTGCAGGCTCAGATCATACGTAAGGATATCCCTTTGTTGGAAAGATGCCTGGACAGAAGGATCAGGGCCTATATTCTGAAGGGCAGAGGGAATTATCTATGTTGGCGAAGATGGAAGCAATTCTCATCCAGGCCGGGCCTTAATATTGCCGGTGTGGCTGAAAACGTGATCACTATAAGAGAATGGCTAAAGCATACCCAAACGGGAGATTACACTGAACTGAAATGGCTTTCTGAGAAGGATCCTTTATGGTCGGAGATATGTTCTACATCAGAGGCATGCAGAGGGCAGAAATGCAAGGATTATGAAAGATGTTTTGTAAACTTTGCAAGGCAGGAGGCGGCTGCGGCTGATATTATCGTTGTGAATCATCATTTATTGATGGCTGACTGTTCCCTCAGGGTGAGATCAAAAATGTCAGCCATACCCCCTTACTCAAGGCTTATACTGGATGAAGCCCATATGCTGGAGCCCATCGCCACGGAATATTTCGGATCATTCGTGAGCAACCGTCGCATACAGGATCTGATCAAGGACATCAAACGTGAGATAGCGGATGAACATATTGAAGATAGAGAACTTTCATCGATATTAGAAAAGATTCAGGAAAGATCCCTTGCCTTTTTTGATGCCATACCGGTCCGTGAAGAGAGATTCCCGATCAATGATAAAATCATGACTGCCCAGGTGATGGATCGTCTCTTGAATCTTCAGAACATCATCATGCAATTATCCGGTCGATTGGAAACCCTTCTGAAACGATATGATACCATATTGGGGTGTTATCAGAGGGCACAGGATATTCAGACCACACTTTCTTTCATTGGTGATCATTCTGACCTTGATTATGTCTTTTGGGGAGAAAAACGGAGAAATACCATATCATTAAAGGTTTCACCCATCGATGTCTCACATGAACTTGGGGTTCACCTTTTTAAATCATTAAAGGGGTTTGTGCTGACGTCCGCAACCTTGTCTACAAATCAGGGTTTTGATTACATCAGATCCAGACTGGGCGTTAATTCAGATTACGAATGCATATTGGAATCCCATTTTAAATATCATGAGCAGGCTGTTATTTTTATACCAAAGGAAATGCCCAATCCGGATCAGAATGGATTTTCAGATCAACTGGGACCTCAGATTGCTCAAATATTGGATTTGACCAAGGGACGGGCGCTGCTTCTTTTCACAAGCTACCGGAATCTGGACATGGTATATAATTATCTGAAGGGCAGGAATATAGAATACAACTTACTTAAACAGGGGGAGGCGTCCAAGGAACATCTTTTGGAAGAGTTTTGGAACGATGTCTCTTCGGTTCTTCTGGCCACCAGCAGTTTCTGGCAGGGTATAGATATCCCCGGTGAGGCGCTTAGTTGTGTGGTCATCGACCGGCTGCCCTTTTCCGTACCAACTGATCCCGTTACCGAGGCAAGGATCAACTGGATCAGGGACAGGGGAGGGAACCCTTTTCAGGAATATCAACTGCCGTCGGCAATTATTACACTAAAACAGGGTCTCGGACGTCTGATTCGGCACCGAAGTGACCGTGGCCTCCTGGTGATCATGGATACCAGGATTTATACCAAATCTTACGGGAAGATCATCTTTAAAAATCTCCCCAATTGTCCTGTGATAAGGTCTTTGGATAGAATGGAAAAAGCGATTCAGAGGTTAATGGATTCGTAAAAAGTCCAAAAAATGTCATTGCGGTGAGCCAAAGCCCCTAGCGAAGCGTGGGGGGAAGCGAAGCAATCTCGGATATGTATATCTATTTGTATTTATTAGATTGCTTCGTCGCTGCGCTCCTCGCAATGACTCGCTACTTGACTTTTTACGAGGTCATCAAGGTTGACAATAATATCTTGCTCTTAAAACCAACAGATGATCATCGGATTGATCGAATCCTTTTGCATTGGAAAAAGCCAAATAGCAATGAAATATGATGATAAGAATAACAAATTCCGATAGAAGAAATATAGATTGATTTTTGACCTGGTAATAATATTAATAGTCAAGTTAATTGCCAGGGAAACCGGGTGGGTGGAAATTGAACTTGGATTTGACCTGACAAGAGCTGCAATATATTGATTTGTTGTACGGTGGACGCCCCGATTGCTGAAGTGTTATCTTTGATGGACGTCTTGACAAAAGGGGGGGGGTCCATGCTATAGTTTTTTTATTTTTATGGCTAGCAAATTATTAGGGGGCTTAATTGGGTAAAAAATATACCATCATTCTGGTGCCTGATCCTTCATCAAAGCCCAAGCGTTTTTATTTGTCCAAAGGGCTGCTCAAAGGAATGCTGGTATTCGGAATCTTGGCCTTGATCTTTTCCGGCGTCATGGTTTGTCATTACTTTGGACTAAAGAGACAGGTAGTGGATTTCGCCAGGCTGAAGGAGGACAATCGTCAACAGAAGCTTCAATTAACCTCTCTTACCAAACGTATCGAATCATTGGGAAGGAGATTGAACCAGCTCCACAGTTCCAATACAAAACTTCAGATCCTTGCGGGGATCAAAAAACCCGAAAACAGCAAACAGGTATTCGGAATGGGTGGGGGAATAGCAGACGGGATGTATGAATTCTCGAGGGTGAATCTTTCCAGGCTTGTTGATCAGATGGAAGAGGAACTCGAGAACCTCGAGTTTGAAGTGGCCTCCCAGGAAGATTCCTTACAAGAATTAACCACACTGATTGAAGACCGAAAATCGACCCTTGATTCAACACCTGCCATCTGGCCCACCAGAGGGTGGATTACCTCCGCTTTTGGCTACCGCAAATCTCCTTTTACCGGAAAGAGAAGGATGCATCATGGCGTGGATATTGCCTCAAGACGGGGGACCCCGATCGTGGCCACGGCCCGGGGGATTGTCACATTTTCCGGTGTGAAGGGCAGTTATGGAAAGATCGTAGTGATCAGTCATGGCTATGGATTTTCAACATTGTACGGTCACAATTCAGTCAATTTGGTCAAGGCCGGAGAGAGAGTGGAAAGAGGAGATTTAATTGCATATCTGGGCAATACCGGACGCAGTACTGCCCCTCACCTTCACTATGAAGTCAGACTCAATCGAACCCCTGTAAATCCTACCTATTATATGATCGATTAATATTGATGGATTCGTAAAAAGTCATCTCGCCGGTAGCATGGTTTTTTCTAAAAGCCCTAAACCTGTTGAAGTCACCAAATGAATTCTTTTAATAAGGTACTCGTAAAAAGTCATTTCGGTGCTTAGGGGAATTTTTTTAAGGCTCTAACGCTTCGCTTCGCTCAATTTGTCGAACTCGGGCTTCGCCCTCAGACAACGACAAATTTTAGCGCTCCGCTGCGCTAAAAGCCTTTCGGCAAAAATTCCAATGCGCTCCTCAATGACATTTTTACGAGTCAATCATTTCCATATTTGTTACCCTGCAAGAGAACCCTTTACTCAGGCATCCACCGTTCCATATCCTCCGTTTTTCAGGCACCTCCGGTAAAAAAACCGTTGCGCCGCCTCAATAACTTTTGTACGAATGGGGGGGGAGGAAGGAAGAAGGATGCGCTCCGCGCAGGTATCTGCAATTTTTTCGGCTTCACTTTCCCAGGGACCTCTGATAAAAAAGGCCCCATACCGATTCATGAATCTTTAAGAATGCCGGGGGGAGGAAGGAAAAAGGGTGCGTTCCTCTTTATCTGATATTTCTCTAAGACAAATTAATAATTGATTATTTTCCTTCAGAGGCTTAAAATAGATTCGGAGTTTAAAATCATAAAGAATAATCAAAGGAAATCAAATCGTTCATTAAAGGATAGAGATTTTAAAGATGATACAGACATTATTGACCAAGGTAATCGGTAGTAAAAATGAGCGCGAGCTGAAAAGGCTTCAGACATACGTGGAGCAAATCAATGTTTTGGAGCCGGAGGTGGAAAAACTCAGTGATGAAGATCTGCGTGCCAAAACGGGCCAGTTCCGGGAATATTATCATAAACATATGGAGATATTCAGGTCAGGGGAGGGGATAACTGAGGATTATGTCAAGGGTCTCAATAAATTGGACTTGGATGACAAGCTCGAGTTGGAAAAGATCGAGGCCAATATAGCCAAAGAAGAGAAGGCCATACTGGATGAGATCCTCCCTGAGGCCTTTGCTGTTGTCCGTGAGGCAGCGAAACGTACACTGAAGATGCGCCATTTCGATGTACAACTCATAGGTGGTGTGGTGCTCCATGAGGGAAAGATCGCGGAAATGGCCACAGGCGAAGGAAAGACCCTTGTAGCCACATTGCCCGTCTATCTGAATGCCGTCACCGGAAAAGGGGTGCATGTGGTCACTGTGAACGATTATCTTGCCAAAAGGGACAGCGAATGGATGGGCCAGGTCTACAAATTTTTGGGCCTGTCCGTGGGTATCATTCAGCATGATATGGATGATGAGGAGAGGAAAAAGGCATACCAGTCGGATGTGACCTATGGCACCAATAATGAGTTTGGGTTTGATTATTTGCGTGACAATATGAAATTCGACCTCAAGGATTATGTCCAGCGGGAACATCATTATGCCATTGTGGACGAGGTGGACAGCATACTCATCGATGAGGCAAGGACCCCTCTGATCATCTCGGGCCCGACTGAAGAGAGAGAGTCGGATGATTATTACAAAGTGGATCGTATCATACCCAGGCTGAAAGAGGGAAGGCCCCCCCAGGATGAGGAGGACAAGGAAGAGGATGGGGATTATCAGGTTGATGAGGAGAAGAAGGCGGTTTTCCTTACCGAGCAGGGCAGGGCGAAAGTGGAGAAATATTTGGGTATCAAGGATCTGTATGAGTCCGAGGAGGGTGCGGACGGTATGGAATTTGCCAAACACCTTCCTGTGATCCATAAAGTGGAGCAGGCCCTGAAGGCGCACCGTATATTCAAGCGGGATGTGGATTATGTGGTCAAGGAGGGGGAGGTCATTATCGTGGATGAGTTCACCGGACGGCTTATGCCCGGGAGACGTTACAGCGATGGCCTTCATCAGGCTCTCGAGGCAAAAGAAAGGGTTAAGATCGCAAAAGAGAACCAGACCCTGGCATCCATTACCTTTCAGAACTATTTCAGGCTCTATAAAAAACTGGCAGGGATGACCGGTACGGCGGACACTGAAGCCGTGGAATTTCACAAGATATATGGCCTTGACGTGGTGGTGATCCCGACCAACAGACCCCTGATCCGTAATAATTATCCCGACATGATCTATCGCACCGAGGATGAGAAGTTTAAGGCTGCTGCGAACGAGATCGAGGAAGCATACAAGAGAGGTCAGCCGGTCCTTGTGGGGACCATTGCCATTGAAAAATCCGAGAGGCTCCATGAGCTTCTTCAAAAAAAAGGGATACCTCACCATGTTCTGAATGCAAAATACCATGAGAAAGAGGCAGAAATCATTGCCCAGGCCGGTCAGGAGAAATCATTGACCATATCCACCAATATGGCCGGGCGAGGGACGGACATTGTTTTGGGTCCGGGTATCCCTGATAAGGGGGGGCTTCATGTCATCGGTACGGAAAGGCATGAAAGCCGCAGGATCGATAACCAGTTGCGCGGGCGTTCGGGCCGTCAGGGAGATCCCGGCTCATCCCGTTTTTATCTCTCATTAGAGGATGATCTGCTAAGGATCTTCGGCGCTGAGATGATATCCAGGATCATGTCCGGTCTCGGCATTGATGACGGGCAGCCAATCGAGCACAAGATGATTACCAAGGCCATTGAAAGGGCTCAGGCCAGGGTGGAGGGGATCCATTTCGAGGCCAGAAAGCATCTGCTTGAATATGATGATGTAATGAACAAGCAGAGAGAGGTGATATACGAACAAAGGCGTGTGGTTTTGGAGAGCCAGTCGGTGCAATCCGTTGTATATGACATGATTGAGGAGATGTTGGAGGATCTGATTGACGAGTATACCAGTGCCAGGACCTATGCAGAGGATTGGGATCTGAAAGGGCTCAAGGGCGAGCTGCTCAGGAGATTCGGATTTACTTATGATCTGGAGCCTGACAGGCTTGGGGATATGAGACAGTCGGAGTTCAAAGACGACCTTCATCAGGGCATCATTCATCAATATGAAAGCAGAGAGAAGAATATCGGCAGCGAGACAATGCGGCATCTCGAAAAGATGATCATGCTTTCTACCATTGATACCCTTTGGAAGGATCATCTCTATGCCATGGATCATCTGAAGGAAGGCATCGGAATGAGGGGGTATGGACAGAAGGACCCCCTGATCGAATACAAAAGAGAAGGCTTTGATATGTTTCAGGAGATGATCCAGATGATCAAGCTCCAGACCGTATCGCATCTTTTTATGATCCAGTCTGTCAAAGAGGAAGAAGAGCGGGAAAAACGCAGAAGAATGAAGGTCAGGCAACAGTTGGAGGCTGCCAAAACTGCAGGAAGTTTCACTGCCCCACAACAACAGAGAAAGAAAGAGAAAAAGGTGGGCCGTAATGAACCCTGCCCTTGCGGGAGTGGAAAGAAATATAAGAGGTGTTGCGGGAGATAGGGGGGATAAAGGCGATGGAAAAGGTTGGAAATGAAGAACATAAGAAGGAGCAGTCCGTGAAAGTGGCCGGTATACAGATGGCCTGTCATCCGGAAGGGGATAAAAATCTGGAGAAGGTTCTCAAACTAATCGATATGGCCGCCGAACAGGAGGCAAAGATTATCTGCCTGCAGGAGTTTTTCCACACGCCCTGGTTTCCTGCCAAAGCGGATGAAAGCCTTTTCAGCCTGTCCGAGACCCTTTCAGGTCCGATCATCAGCAGTCTAAAGGAAAAGGCAAAAGAGAAGGGGATTGTGATCGTGGCCCCGATCTTTGAGAAGGTCATGGATGGGCTTTATTATAGCACGGCTGTGGTGATCAATGTGGACGGATCGGTTTTGGGGTCCTACCGTAAGAATCACATTCCAAATGTGACCTATTGGGAGGAGGCTTATTATTGCAGCAGGGGAGATTTGGGTTTTCCCGTGTTTCATACGGAATGGGCCACCATAGGGATACAGATGTGTTGGGACAATTTTTTCCCTGAGGGTTCTAGGATATTGGCTCTCAAAGGCGCACAGATCATTTTCTGCCCAACCGCATGCGCCTTTGCATCACAGAATAAATGGGAAAAGGTCATTTCCGCCAATGCCATGAATAACGGTTTGTTTTGTTTCAGGGTAAACCGGGTAGGGCAGGAAAACGGCCTGGATTTTTATGGTCAGAGTTTCTGTGTGAACCCGGAGGGGGAATTTATGACAGGTCCCAGCGGCCTTACTGATGCTGTGGTTTTGGCCCAAATAGACCTCAGAAAGATCGTACAGACCAGGCAGACCTGGAATTTTTTCAAGGAACGCAGACCGGAGATATACGGGGAGGTACTTGGCAAAAACTGGCTGGAAGCCCTGAATAATATGATGCCTCCTCATATCTCCTGAATGACGGGGGGGGATTGACAATGACAACCATTCGAAATCCAAAAAGCGTATTTATTCTTTTTATGTGCCTTTCATCATTTTTACTCATGGGCATCGGGAGGATAAACGCCCAGTATTATTTACCCAATTCAGGGAATCCCTTTTATGGGAATCTTTCATGGAATCAGGGAGGGCTGGTGTCTTCCCCATTTTTGACCTCCGGCTATCCATTCTATCAAACCGGTTCATACATGGGATCGTCCGGTCTTTTTTCTGATATCAGGGTGATGCCCTCCAATTTTTACTCGGGTTCTAGCCAGAGCAGCCAGAGTCAGATGGTCGAAGGGGAGCTTTTGATTTATTTCAGTGAGGAGGTCCAGGTGGATACGGGTGGGAGCAAGCCCACCACTAATATCCAGGGTATCAATGAACTGATTGATCAATACGGGGTCTACGATATAAAAGCTTCCTACTCAGGGGAATTCTATACTGTAAAATTTTCGAAAAGTCACGGTGTGGAGGAGGTGAGTGAAGCATTCGAAGACCTTGCTGGTTATGTGGAGCGTGCAAAACCCAATTTAATCAGAAGGGCACATACCACCACATCCTATTCCGGTTTAAATACAAATTTGAATATGTGGTCTCCCCAGGTATCCGGTTTGACCGGTCTGACCAATTTCTCAAATCTCGCAACCGGCCTTACTTTTGGAACCCAGTCCTTTCCAGGGCAGAGTCTTTATTCCAATTTTTCTCCACCTCAATCGACTTTCAGCACTGGCTCGATTTATGCCCCTTTATGGCAAAACCAGTCTTTTCCCGGGAATTCCCTTTCCTTGTCCGGATGGCAGCAATCAGGATGGGGCCTGCAGCAAAACCTTTACAATCTTTTTCCGAATTATTGGTATTAATGGGCCTTTGTGATCTTCAAAAATGATTATTTCGTTCAGAAGAATATAAACATTGAAGAGACGGAAGGAAAAACAGAGAGAAATATCCGAGACGCTTCCCATTATCACGCTTACTACAGATTTCGGCAGCAAAGGACCCTTTGTAGGCAGTATGAAGGGTGTGATATTGGAGATTAATCCCAGGGTTCGGATCATAGATATCTCCCATGAAATCAATGCATTCGATCTTTTGGATGCAGCTTTCCTTATCAGTTGCGCATATCATTATTTTCCGGCAGGAACCATTCATTGCATAGTTGTGGACCCGGGTGTGGGAAGCCAAAGAAGGGCCATTCTGGCAGTATCCAAAAAATACATGTTTGTTGCCCCGGATAATGGGGTCTTGTCCTATATCTTCGAAAAAGGAGAGATCGATTCGGTTATTCATCTAAAGGAAACCGAATTTTTTTTGGAGAAAGTCAGTCAAACCTTTCATGGCAGAGATGTGTTTGCACCTGTCTCTGCATGGCTGACCAAGGGGATCGATCCGATGTGCATGGGGCCACAGATCCGGGATTACGTGCGGCTCGATCTGCCAAAAGCAAAGTTATCCAGTGACAGGAGACAGATTGATGGCAAGGTGATCCATATCGACATATTCGGCAACCTTCTGACCAATATATCTCATGACCTTATCAGAGACTGCCTTAAAGAGAAAAAGGCGGGTTTTAAAGTAAAGGTTGGTGGTATTTTTATGGAACATCTCTCTATATATAATGCTTATGACGATTTGGAGGGTGGCGGTGTGGGAGCCATCCTTGGCAGTCAGGGTTATTTGGAGCTCTTTGCGAATCAGGAATCCCTGTCTGAAAAATGGGGCGTGCATAAAGGTGCGCAAGTCAAGTTGAGAATTGAATGATAGTAAAAGGGAAATTTTAGAAAGTGAGGGAGAATTTTGGATAATCAATTGACACGATATGCCCGGGAGGTCCTGGACCGGTGCATGAAACAGAAGGCATCCGCCGGAGAGGTATTTCTGATTGAGTCCCGGAATATCCATCTCGAGGTGGAAAATGGCGAAATCGATATGATCAAAAATGCCATGGATCGGCTCATGGCCGTTCGTATCCTGAATGGTCATTCCCTCGGGTTTGCCTTTTGTACCGATTTTTCAAAATCCTCCCTGGACCTGATGATTGAACAGGTGATGACCTCCTCTGCCAGTACGGATGCAGATCCAAACCATATTTTCCCTTCCCCGACTGAAAGCCAAATCCCATCAGTAATGGACGAGAGAATGTTTTCCATTTCAATCAAAGAGAAATTCAAAAGGTGTCAGGCCATGGAAAAGGCCGCCTATGGGACAGATTCACGTATCAAGGCCGCCAGACAGATCTCCTATTCCGAGAACATATCGGATATATATCTCATCAACTCCCATGGCCTTGATGTATCCTATGGTAAATCGGCATGCTCCACCTTTGCAATGGTGGTTGCCCAGGAGGGAACCGAAGCCCAGATGGCGTGGGAGATGGATATTCAAACCTCCTTTGACCGTCTGAAATGGGCCGAGGTGGGTCAGGAGGCTGCAAGAAAGGCACTGGCCTCGCTCGGGGCAAGGCCGATCAGCACCCGAAAGTCTCCTGTCATCCTTTCACCTCCTGTGGCTGTGAGTATCATCGGTGCTTTTGCCCCTGCATTTTTTGCCGATGCCGTTCAAAAGGGGCGTTCTCTGATGGCCGATCGTTTGGGTAAGCGTGTCGCATCATCCGAGGTGAACCTGGTGGACAACGGGATGCTTGAGGAAGGATTGGCAACCGCCCCCTATGACGGTGAAGGGGTTCCCATGCAAAAAACGAATATTATCAAGAAAGGCATATTGAATTCTTACCTTTATGACAGTTATACCGCACATAAGGATGGCAATGCCTCGACCGGGAACGGCGTGAGGCCGGGCCCCAAATCTCAACCCCAGGTTGGCCCGACAAACATATATATCGAAAAGGGAAATCGAACAGAGGATGAGTTGTTAACAGATTTTCAAGAGGGCCTTTACATTACTGAGATTATGGGCGCCCATACCATAGACCCCATCTCAGGCGATTATTCCATTGGGGCCACGGGTCATTGGATTCAGAAGGGTAAACGGGTTTACCCGGTCAGGGGGGTGACCATATCGGGCAACATGCTTGAACTTTTGAAGCATATCTCGGGTTGTGCCGACAACCTTCGTTTTTATGGCCCCTATGGTGCTCCATCCCTGGTGGTGTCCGAGATGGTCATTGCAGGAGAAAATCAATGATCCAATTTATCTTTTTCTCCCTTCCTTCGTTCCTTCCTTATGAGCAGACATATTTACAGTTTTATCACATCAGTTTGCACAAGTATTGCTTTTCCTTCCCTTCTATAGTTGTGAGCGGGCATATTTACTGCAGCGTATAGGGAGGCTTTTTTAGAATTTTCTTGGCGAAGCGCAGCGTTAGAGCCTTAAAAAAATTCCCTTAAGCACCGAAATGACTTTTTACGAGTACCTTATGCTCAAAAAATTAAAAAAGCCTTTCCGTCAAGCGGAGTAAATGTGGCTGCTCACATCCTTACTTCCTTATTCTCAGATAAAATCGATAGCACATCGTGCCTAAAAGCGCACCAAGTGTATTTAAGATAAGATCCAGCATACTGGAGCTGCGCGAAGGCATCCATGATTGGGCAATCTCGATGATCAGGCTGATGAGAAAACAGTGAGAAACCGTGATTAGAAAGGCATGTTCCTTGATGAAGCCACCCATGTTTATAAATAGTATATTCAGCAAAAAGCCCAGGGGTATGAATCCTAAGATGTTAATAATAATATCCTGTATAAGGGATCGATTGAACTCGATTTTGTGCCATGGCAATACAAGCATTTGCCTTTTCAGCATTTTCATTATCGATGGCATTCTAATGTGGTGATTTCCCCCAGCTTGATCAAACGCCGTTTCCCCGGTTTTTTCATCGAATATATATAGCAGTTCAGGTTCGTCTTCCTTTGCAAACAAGAAGTTTCGTTCTTTGGACCATCGCATGAAGTGAAATGCAGCATCCTTTGCTGTAATCGTATATTGATAAATGGCCAGGCCATATATATTGCCCTCCCAGGA
This sequence comes from bacterium, assembly GCA_049472295.1. Lineage (GTDB taxonomy): Bacteria > SZUA-182 > SZUA-182 > DTGQ01 > JAFGSM01 > JBLIRM01. Next base: position 17,016 of record JBLIRM010000042.1, read on the forward strand.
ATGACGGCCATAAATTGAGTTGCCCACCACAAGTCGGGTTTCTTCCCTCCCGTCAGGTATTTTCAGAAATAAATCCCTTTTTTTTGCAGCAAGCTGACCGTCGATATAAACCTTTGTCCCTTCTTCTTCCGCTGAGGTGATGGTCACAAATCTTGTTTTATGTGGTAGCAAGGCCCCCCTCACAGCTATCTTCTTTATTCCCTGTTTTCCGTCATAATCATCACCATTCATGAGAATAATCGAGGAGCGCCATTGTCCGATCAGGAATTGTTTGGAATCATCCCCGTTATGCAGAACGAGCAAAAATTTGAATCGTTCGTCTTTTACAGCACCGGATTTTAGAGCAATCTCCACGGACAAACCGCTGTCCGGCAATCGAGAACCGTCTCTATCAGAGCTGAAACAGGAATCCGTATATGCGATGCCGTATTTACCGAAGTGAATGCCGTTTTGATGGGAAATCCATGTCACATTGTTGAATAGATAGAAATCCTTTGGTCTTAATCCGAAGAAGAATATGCCCAATAGCATTGCAGCGAGGCATATTAATAATCCTTTAGAGTTTTTATTTTTTAATGATCCCATATGTTATATTGATCCATAACCGAAGGTGACTGCAAAATCCGGATTTCGCATATCTTGATCAAATGTCATCAGATTCGAAGCATGCACCTTGCAGCAAAACCGATCCTTTCCTTCAGTGACAAATCCACAAAGGAACTCAATGGAGAACGCCAAAAAGTCATCCATGACCAGAGCCCCAGTCTCCGGGCACTGCGACATACACCATACCATCGTTCGGCAAGGACCTTTGAAAATGCAGGCTCTTTATAGCACTTCGCCAATGAATTGGAGTGTTGCAGTTTTTGAAGCCAGTCATGGGAGTCCCGAACAAAGCTGCGCCGGCACCTCAGATCCCAGGACCCCAGATCATTGTGAACAGAGACCTCCTTCTGATTGGGGGAGATGCCCAGTTCCTGAATCTGTGATCGTCTGATACGGTTTGTCGCTTTCTTTTGTTCCTCTCTGTTGATCGAGCCCAGGGATTCATTGTGGATCCTGTGCAGGACAAGAATATCGGCCAGGTTTGCAAGATTCGTATGCCTGGATATTCTGACCCAGAATTCATAGTCTTGGGCACATGTATAGGCCTCATCATAGAGCAATCCGTGTTCCTTCAGAAGATCCTTCCGGAATAAAGCAGAACTGTGAACCAGAACATTCTCAAAAAGCATCCTGGATCGAATATGGGCATCATCGATCGGGTAACGCCACATACTTTCAACAGCCCCGATTGTCCTGGCCCAGGTGCCGCAGAGCCCGATATCTCGATTTTTATCCATAAAAGCAACCTGTTTTTTCAGACGATCCGGAAGGCTGATGTCATCACAGTCCATTCGTGCGATATATTTTCCCCTGGCGTGCTCGAGTCCCTTATTCAGTGTTTTGGCAAGGCCCATGTTCATATCATTATGGAGCAGTCGGATACGCGGATCAGTATAAGATTCGATGATTGCCGCACTGTTATCTATGGAGGCATCGTTGATGATGAGAAACTCAAAATCCCTGAAAATCTGGCCAAGGATGCTTTCGATTGCCTCGCGGAGATATTGCTCTCCGTTATACACAGGCATAAGGACTGTTACATTCGGATCATTCATGTTTTTTCTTTAGGCAATTCATGCAGCAAGCATGATTAAACACGTTCCGCTACACTCCAGATCTCACCCCAGTGGGTTTCGGAAAAGCTTACATGAAAACCGGCCTGTTCGATCTCTACCAAAAACGACTCTATTGTGTATTCGATATGGTGTGTTTTGTCAAGCCGCCATTCCACACCCAGTTCTCTCTTGAGAGGCACACGCCAATCTCTTTCGAAAAGGGGTACACGAATAAGCAAGCGGTCCGGCCTTACGCTATGCGCAATCCGGCTAAGAAATTCAGTACGTTTTTCAATATGCTCCAGAACATTGGAAAGCACCACCACATCATATTCTTTGTTCGGAAGATCATCCGGGGCATTGCCCCAAATATATGTGATATTCGGGTTATGGTATCTTTCCTTTGCATGGAGGATGTTTTTTTCATTTGAATCGATAGCTGTCACTCTGGTTTTGCACTTTGTGGCAATATCATAAGCCAGGGCGCCATTGCCGCAGCCGATATCCAAAACCTTATCCGTGTTATGGATTCGCTTTACAAAAAAATCATGATAACCGGTCAGATGATGCTTGGGATGCAATCCCTTTCCGTAGGCAATGGCAATGCTGCCCTGCAGGGCATATAGGCGCTCATCCAGATCGAAGAGAAAGCGGAGTGCTTCATCCTCCGGCAGGTGTTTGGCATAGTAGCTTATAAATGAAAAAAGCCGTCCTGCCATCTTCTCACGCCCCCATTTCATAATAAATGATTTAAAAAAACGATGAATCATTCGTTTAAACATTCGTCCCTGTTCCTTTTTCGAGTATATCTTGATAAATCGCCAGTTCAGCCTTCACGGCCCGATCCAATGAATAATGTTTCAAAACATATTGTCTCGCATTTTTGCCCAGACGTTTCTGTAAATCCAGATCGGACAAAACTTTCAAAATCGCGTCCTGCAAAGAGTTTGCGTCTGTATTACATAACCATCCTGTTTCTCCATGTTCCACAATATTGTTAATACCCGGCACATTGGTTGTAATCACAGGCAGGCCGCAAGACATGGCCTCAATCAAAGTCTTGGGATGACCCTCGTAAAATGATGGAAGTACAAAGGCCGCATATGTGCGAAGATAATCGGGTAATTGTTCGTTTGCAATATTTCCCAGTAGATGCAGCCGGGGATTACATTCCGCTTCATTTTCCAATTCTTTCCTGAGAGGGCCGTCGCCAATGATATCCAGTTCAACATCCAAAT
>JBLIRM010000043.1:0-18567 GCA_049472295.1 bacterium
TTGGGAGGATTCCGTCAATAGAGAGCTTTCGCAACATGTCTATGAAAGCGGGAAGGCCCTTCTTCTTCCTGATTACAAATCGGATGGGCGCTTTGGAGATGACCACGGCACCTATGTTCCCAGGACTGTGCTTTATGTCCCTTTGCAGGCAAAGGGAAAGGTGATCGGTATCCTTGGCATGATCGATCGCAGGGACGAAAGGCCCTTCTCCGTAAGTGATTTGGAGCTTATTACGACTATATCTTGTGAGGCTTCAGTCGCATTGGAGAACTCTAATCTTTATAAGGAGCTGAAGAAAAGTTACTTTGATGCAATCACAGCCCTTGTTAATGCTATTGAAGCCAAAGATCCTTATACCTTTGGTCACTCTGAACGTGTTACGCAACTTGCTCTTGCTGTTGGAAGATACCTGAACCTTAGCGAAAAGAGCCTGGAGGTCATCCGGCACGCAGGCATTCTGCATGATGTCGGCAAGATCGGCGTCAGTCTGAACATACTGCACAAGACCATAGATCTGACAGATGAAGAGGTCATGATCATCCGGGAGCATTCACAGATCGGTTGCCGCATAATCGACCATATTGATTTTCTGAAGGATGTAAAGGACGGTATCTTACATCATCATGAAAGACATGACGGCAAGGGATATCCGGATGGCTTGGGACCGTCACATATCTCTTTGGAGACAAAGATACTCTCAGTGACGGATTCCTTTGATGCCATGACATCTGATCGGCCTTACAGAAAGGCCCAGAGTCCCGAAAAGGCCATTGCGGAACTCAGAAAATGTGCCGGCAGCCAATTTGATCCAAAGGTTGTGGATGCATTTATTAAGGTTTGGTATGGGCAGTTTAGCCGGAAGGAAGAAACAGAGAACGAAAAAAAAGAGGAAGGAAGTGGCGTCCATGGGAGTTGATTCACCTAAAGACAAGATCTTTGAATTGGAAAGGGTCAATCAGATACTCCATCAAAAGGTCCTGGAACTGTATACCCTGCACAATATCAGTAAGTCTCTGGGGTCCACGCTGAGCCTGGATGAGGTATATACACGGACCGTTGAGTTGGTGCAACATTCCCTTCAGGTGGATATGTACTCTCTTATGCTTTTGGATGAAAAACAAGACACATTGACAACAAAGGTCTCTTCCGGTCTGGATGTATGTATGATCAATGAATGTCAGGTTGGTGAAGGCTTTTTCGGTCATATTGCCCTGAGTAAAAGACCCAAACTCATAAAGGATGTGAGCCGGGACAATATATTCAAAGAGGCAACCAACTGGAGCATCAAAGAAGGCTCATATCTGGGGCTTCCATTGATCGGGCAGGGATCCAAAGTGATCGGCGTATTGAATGTATATAAGCAGAATGTGGAGGCATTCTCGGAATCAGATCTTGGATTTTATGCTACAATTGCCGAACATGTGGCTATTGCGATAGAAAATGCGAGACTATATCAAAGGACCCAGGAGCTTTCCCACAGGGATGATTTGACAGGTCTTTTCAATCGTCGCTATTTTTTTGATGTCGCCCATAAAGAGATCAAACGGGCCCAACGATATGGCAGAAAAGTCTCTATGATTATGCTTGATATCGATCATTTCAAGCGATTCAATGACAGATACGGTCATCTCGAAGGGGACAGTGCCCTGAAACAGGTTGCCGGAATCCTGAATTCCCTTGCAAGACATGCAGATGTGGTGGCCAGATATGGCGGGGATGAGTTTCTGATGCTTCTTCCGGAAACCGATAAGATCGGGGGCAGAATACTTGCTGAAAGGATCAGAAAAAGACTCTCATGCTTTACCTTCAAGATCGGAAATATTTCTGAAGGAAATGGGACTCTGACCGTGACTATCGGTCTCGGCACCTATCCGCAAGATGCGCTTTATTGTGATGAACTGACCGAATATGCGGATATGGCATTATACGCCGGGAAGGCAAGAGGAAGAAACTGTGTCTCGCTTTCACCCATCACGGATATGTCCACCCAAAAAGACAAAATCCATTGACATAAAAATTAATCCGGATGAATCCTTACCCGGTCACCAATCATAATGGGATAGAAGCTTTTGGTGATAAGGGCTGTTGATGTCCATTCCTCCGTGCGAATGACAATGAGTTCGCCAAGGGACCTTATTACTTTCCTGGGATTTTTATCCTTCGCTGCCATCTTAATCTCATCAAACCGATATATTTGGAACGGATTTCCTGGTTCCAGGCCATCCCATTTTCCGATATTGAGAAAAACGATATCATATTCAGACAGATTTTCTTTTGAGTGTTCCGCTTCCAGGATTTCGCCATCCAGGTCTTTTATTTTTGGTACCTTTCGTAGGGGTCTGGGCATAGGTTCATAGGGCTTTACAAAATCCCCCACAACGGCCTCTGAATGCGATTTTGTAATCTCAGCCATGCTCATATCCCCATGGACTTCGAGTATTTTCGCCTTTCCGAGAATATCTATCATATAATAAGGCATATCCAGTTTCTTGTTGCGCTTCAGGTCTCGTTCGATCTTGAATATGGTCATCTCTTGCCCCGGGGTAACCTTTCCTTCACCGAGACTGATAAAGATATGATCCATATAGCTGAGGCTGATCCTATTTTCTTTACTATCGATGATTTTGCCCCAGCCTTCATTGGCTTCTCTCTGGTGAAAGACCTGCTGAGGGATAAGAAAGCTGCAGCTATCCACTTTGTCCTGTGTCGTCGCATAGGCAACCTTTTCCGGCTTCACAACCTCTTCTACAACCTTTTTTTCTTCGGGTTTTGCCTCCTCTTTTTTTTCCTGGGGCTTTGAAGGCGCTGATACAGGGGCGGATACATAAGCCGGCGGGGTCAATTTCTTGAGATTGATGATTTCACCAGGATATATCCAATGAGGGTCTTTGATATGGGGATTTATTTGCCATAATGCAGGCCAGAAGTATGGGTCACCGAAAAATTTCTCAGAAATATTCCAGAGGGTATCCCCTCGGGTAACAATATAAACATCCGAATCCGGAATGGCCTCCTGGGCCGATAGCGGATTGCTCAGGAATAGAAGCAAAAAGACACATAAAATGAAAAAAAATAAAGAGAGTCGGTAATTTTCAAAAGGAGATTTTTCTCTCATAAGCTCACCTTTCAGATAATATGATATCGACTTTCTTTTGAGCCAACGGATAGACTGGGTCGTTTGGATACTGGTTTATGATTCTCTGCAACGCCTCCAGGGCCTGGGGCATTTGTCGAATCTCAACATAAGCATATCCCATCTTAAGGAGTGCGGATGGTACCTTGTTGCCACTGGGATAATCGGATAAAACCCTCTTGAATTCATTGATCGCTTTTTGAAAATCTCTTTTCTTATAGTAGCATTCACCAAGCCAATACACTGAATTGTCAGCCAGCTCTGTGCGGGGATAAAGTTCGAGATATTTCTGCAAAACAGGGATCGCTTCGTCAATCTTGTCGGAACGAACCAGATCCAGACCGCTGTTATATAACTTGCGCGGATTTGTCGGTAAATCCTTCTGAGGCTCCTGTGGTTTGGTCGAAACTTCAACAACCTTTTGTGCTTCCTTTTTGGTTTCCGGTATGGATATGATCCTTGGGGGCGGTAGTTTTGCCTCTTGAACGGGTTCAGGACTTTTTAGATCTTCCTCCACGCCCTGAAGCATCCCTTCTAACTGCTTATCCCTTTCCTCCATTTTTTCCTTGAACTGTGAAACCTGTGCGGTGGTCTGTTCGACTTTCGTATTGATGTAAGCCTGATCCTGCTGAAGTTCAAAAATCTGTTTCTGCAAATCATCCAGATCCCTTTGAACAGTTTCCTTGACACTATTTGATTGGCATCCGATAAAAAAGACTACGGCCAAAACTAATACAACGATGCAATTAATTCTACGACGTTTTTCATTCATAGCCGCTCCCTATTTTATTTACGCGTTCTTGTTTCCATGATCCTATGGTATTTTCTTTTTAGTGTCAAGTCTTTTGTCCCTCTTTTCTTCGGTCGTTTCATCCTGTGGGAAAACGAGGAGTATATTCTCTTTATTGACGTTTAGAAAGGGAGTGTAATGAATTAGAGAGCCATTAGTGAGATCAAAGATGCTGGCATCTGTGACAGGGATAAAAACCTCCCCTTCTGCACCGAGACCTTTCGTATTTAAGAAATCAGTCAATCTGCCCCCCAATGGGAGGTAAATCGTGCCCAAAATCTTAAAACCGGGCACATAAATAAGCACATTCGCATTCGCTTTTTTTGTTTTTGCCGAGAATTTTCTAAATTCCACCATGGATCCTGAATTCCTCCTAAAATATGGATTCTATAAAGCGCCGCCCATTCGAAAGATGGGAAGAAAGATAGAAATCGCTATGAATGCGACCACGCTTCCGATGATAATGATCAATATCGGCTCAATGATCGAGGTTAGCGCAGAAACCGAACTGCTTACCTGCTGCTGATAAAAGTCGGATGTCTTTCCCAGCATGATGTGAAGGGTGCCGGATTCTTCACCGGAAGAGATCATTTGAATCAGAAGGTCCGGAAAGGCACGGGATTCCGAGAATGCCTGTGATACGGATGCACCTTTTTGTATATCGATGATGCATCGATCCAGCATGGCCTTCAGATATAGATTGTCTACGGAGTTGGATACAATCTCAATGGACTGGATAATGGGCATTCCGCTGTGCAACAAAACGGAGAGGGTTTTTGTGAATTTGGTCAATGTGCCTTTAATAATCAGGGAACCGAATATGGGCATCCTCAATTTCATCTTGTCCCATAAATATCTCATCCTTTTGGTTTGCAGGAGGGCATAAGACAGGAAGATCATACCAATAAAAGCGATTAAGATCGGGAAAAAATTTTGTTTGAAAAAGGCGCTTCCTTGAAGCAACATCTTTGTCGGGAGCGGAAGTGGCGCATCCAGTCGCTCGTATATAACACCGAATTTGGGGACTATCATGAGTACGAGTATACTGATGACTATAATGGCAAAACTGATAATTGTTGCCGGATATATGATGGCAGCCTTGATCTTTCCTCTGATCTCTATTGTTTTTTCAAGGTAAGAGGCCAGTTGGGGAAGGATAATGGCCAGGGTGCCGCTGATCTCACCGGAGCGGATAAGATTTACGTAAAGATCATTGAATACTGAAGGAAATCGAGACATGGCCTGGGAAAGGTCATCACCCGCCTCAATGGATCGATAGACATCCGTGATAACGGTTTTGAATGATTTGTTTTTGGTGTCCATGGCAATAGATTGGATACTCTTTGAAAGAGGAATGCCTGAACCGAACATGGCGGACAGTTGATTCGTGAACATAAGGATATCCTGAAGGCGAACCTGGCTGCCGAGACTTTTCATGCCGGTTTTAAAATTTTCCAGGAAAGCATTTTTGGGCGCAGCTTCGTTGCTCTGCCTCACCCATAATGGAACCGCATTCCTTCTGTGCAGCCTTTCCATTAAGGCTTCTTCATTTTCGGCCTCAACGGTTCCGCTAATGGTTTTTCCGCTGAATTCACGGGCTTTGTAAGTAAAATAAGGCAAACACTTCCCTCCGCAATCTTTTGTTACTAAAAGCTATGAGCACACATATTTACTGAGCAACACATGAAAACATTTCAGCAAATTCTCTTATCGGCAAACATAACCCTGTACCGCAGTTCCTCCCCTTCCCCCCGTGAGCCGATATATTTGCGCAGCAATACAGAAAATGTTGTGAGCGGATATATTTACGAAGCGATATAGGGAGGCTTTTTGCCGACTTTTCTGTAGTTGCAAAGAGCAACATAGTAGCTCCGCTTCGCTCCGCCTGACAAAGTTTTGTTGGAGTAAATATGTTTGCTCACAACCTTATTCTATCTAAGCAAATATATGCTCACCCTATATATCTATATTTTAACATGAAAAACGTTTCTATCAAACTCCGGTTCATCCATTTGAACATGCATATACAATCTTATTTCGACGACCATTGGGGAAACAAAAGACGGCCCCTTAAATTAATCTTCCTCGATGCACGTGGTCATGACCTCATCAATAGAAGTAATCCCTTGAATAACCTTATGCAAACCGCTTTCTGCAAGTGTGGTCATCCCGCTTTCCAGGGCCTTGCGTTTGATGACATTTGGAAGGGCATTTTGGAGAATAAGGTTTCTTATCTCCTGGGACATGACCATGATCTCGAAGATTCCCACGCGTCCTCTGTATCCGGTTTTGTTGCAGGCATCACAACCTTTTCCGCGATAAAAAAGGATCTCTTCCTTCTGGCTGGGTGTGAGCCCCAAACTCTCGAGAAGGGCCGGGCTTGGGGTGTAAGCTTCACGGCAATGGGGACAAATGCGCCGGACGAGCCTCTGGGCCACGGCCAGGGTTAGAGAATTACACACCAGAAAGGGTTCTATCCCCATATTAACCAAACGGACGACTGTTCCAATAGCATCATTGGTATGCAGTGTGGAGAATACCAGATGTCCGGTCAGCGCGGATCGGATGGATATCTCAGCGGTTTCCAGGTCCCTGATCTCCCCCACCATGATAGTATCGGGGTCCTGGCGAAGAATGGCACGCAGTCCGTTGGCAAAGCTAAATCCGGTCTTAAAGTTGGCCTGGATCTGATTAATTCCTTTGATCTGGTATTCAACCGGGTCCTCAATGGTAATGATATTCTTCTCAGGGGAGCGGATTCTGGAGAGCATGGCATAAAGCGTAGTGGATTTCCCGCTACCTGTAGGACCCGTGAGAAGGATCATGCCATAGGGCTGGTACATGAAATGTTTGAATATCTCGAGCTGACTGGTATCCAGACCCAGTTCCTCGAGTTGAAAATTGAAGGCGGATTTTTCCAGCAACCTCAGGACGATCTTTTCACCGAAAATGGTTGGCACACACGAGACACGCAGGTCGATCTCCCTTTGGTTGAACCGGATGGTAAAACGTCCGTCCTGGGGAAGCCTTCTTTCCGCGATATCAAGATTGGAAAGGATTTTAATCCTCGATATAATGGCCATCTGGAGATTTTTGGGTGGGGATATGGTATCATACAATACCCCGTCGATCCGGTATCGAATAAGTATCTGGTCCTCTTTGGGCTCGATATGAACATCGCTGGCCCTTCTATTGATGGCATTGGTAATAATATAATCCACCAGTTTGACTATGGGCGCCTCTTCAACCTGTTCCCTCACCCTTTCCAGGTCCAACCCCTCTTCTTCCCTCCTCTCCTCCACCTCTATCTGGGAGGACTGGAGATCCTGCAGGACTTCCAGGATTTTTATATCCTCCTTCGGAGTAAAGATCTGGGTAATGGTCGCTTCAATATCCTTTCCCGAACTGATGGCAGGCCGGACATCCATGCCAACGATCCTCTGGATATCGTCGATAATAAGGAGATCGAACGGATCCGCCATGACCACCTGGAGTGCATCGGAAAGCTTCTTATAGGGAAATGCCAGATGCTTGCGGGCCACATGCTCCGGGATCATATGCGCCAGTTCAGGATTCACGGAGGATAGCTTGGCCGGTGGGACATATTGAATATCAAGCTGTTTAGCCAGGGTTTTTAAAAGGTCCTCTTCCGAGATGACCCCCATATTAACCAGAATAACACCAATCCGCTCCCCGGTCCGTTTCTGTTTGTTCGAAGCCTGTAACAACTGGGTCTGGTTGGCAAGCCCTTCCTGGATGAGAAGCTCGCCGATAGGTGTATAACCGGCCCTATACTTCTTTTGTGCCATATTTCATCAATTGCTTAGGATGTGAGGGGTAATAAAAATAAGGAGTTCATCATAGGTGTTGGTTTTGAATTTATTTCTGAACAGCACGCCTATCAAAGGAAGGTCAGCGAACCATGGAACAGCACTGCGGGATTCCTGGTTCTCAGAGATGTAGAGCCCGCCAATGACTGTTGTTTCACCATCTTTCACAATCAGTTCGGTCTCTGCCCCTTTTCTTGAAATCAAGGGGTTGCCGTCCACGGTTTGCGAAAAATCGGCCCGATCCTTATCCGCGTTGATCTTCATCTTGATACGGTCATCAGATGTAATATGGGGTGTGACTTCAAGCTTTGTAAAGGCGTCCGTATATTTCACTGTATAATTTCTCTCCTCTGTAGTCCCTTCCTCCAGGGCTCTGTAAGGGATGCGTGATCCAATCTCGATGACTGCCTTGGTGTTGTCCAGGGTGGCGATCTTGGGGGTGGAGAGGATGCGGCCTTCCCCCTTATCCTCCATGGCATTCAATTGGATGTCCAGAAGCACCTTGTCTCTGAGATGTCCCAGATTGATTCCGATGCCTCCGTATGATACACCCCCCGCAATCGGGAGATTGACTGCAAAGTTTTCCGTACCCACTGCCCCTGTTTCACCGGCAGCGCCGGTTAGAGTAGTCTTTGGGAAGGACTTTCCCGAAGGGGGCCCGTCCGTGTAACTCCCTCCCCATTGTATCCCCAGGGCCTTACTGAAGTTCCTGGATGTCTCCACTACCCTGGCCTCAATCAGTACCTGGCGGGAGGGGTGGTCAATATCCGAAATCAAAGTCCTCACTTGACCGAGATTTTCCGGCAGATCGGAAATGATAAGGGAATTCGTCTTTTTATTGATCTCCACCTTGCCGGACTCCGATAACAGGGAACCCACATTTCTACCCATTTCTTCCGTGTCGGCAAATTTCAACTGGACCACTTCGGTCTTTATAGGGCGGACCGCGGTCACCTTTTCCACATCCAGGAGACGGAAGAGGGTTTGCATCTCCTCCAGCTTTTCAGGGATGTCCTTAACCACAATGGAGTTGGTCCTTTCATCCGCATCGATGAAGGCGTCCTCCCTTTTGGACAGGATTTTTGTCATGCTTTCCGCCAGCCTTTTTGCACTGGCATAATCCGGTCTGAAAATCCTGGTTTCCATCTGGATGGACTTCTCCCGAAGCTCGTTTTCGGAAGCCAGTTTCTCAAGCGACATAATCCTGTAGACATCCCCTTCCTTAACATAGGCCAGTTTCGAGGAACGCAGAATCGTCAGAAATGCCTGGTCTACCGGGACCTGATTCAGTATGAGATCGATCTTGCCCGACACATCGCTGCTTAAGACAAGATTCAGCCTATATTGATCAGCAAAGGTGCGCAACACATCGGATACCTCGGCACCATGTATCTCCATGGAACAACGTTTTTGGGGAAAGTCCAGATCGATACCGTGGTATCTTCTTCTGATCTGAGCAAAGGAAAAAACCGACAAAAACATGGAAAGGAAAAGTAATAAAGCAATAACGCCAAATACTTTCCTTGGTTTCATATGACCCGACATATTAAGGTTCTCCTTGTTTTTTAGTTCATTGGTTTTTATCTTTTTTGAGGCTGTAAGTGAATCTGATTTCATCGCTTCCCAGAATCACCTTGTCATGGGTGATGTCCAAAACATCCATATTAAAGATCCGGTCTCCCTTTTTGACCGTATTCTTGCCGATAATGGCATGTCTTTGTCCGCTGAAGTCAATAATTCCCAGGAGTTCGCTCCCTTTGAGTTCCCTTTCCACCTGTTTGAGCCTTTCCTGCATCTTCTGGATTTTTATCGGTTTTATAAAGGGATCCCTGTGTTCTTCCCTGAACAGTGCAAGGATCGCACCGGGACTCGCTTTTGCCTGCATCTCCGGTTTGACATCCTTTAGCTTCAACTCGGATTCAAGATGAAATGCCCTAAGGTCCTCGAGTGTCCTTAGGCCCTGATCTTTTTTTTCGATCAATTCCAATGAGTTGAGCTGAATCTTGGCAGCTATTTCGGAAACGGGCTCAGATGCCTCCAAATTGATATTCAAACGATCGATATTCAGACCCAGGGTATTCTGAATCTGAAAAAGGAGATGAAATAAGCGGTCGAAATCCGACTTCAGATGGATCTCAAAGGCCTCTTTGATATAGCCGTTCTTTTTCTCCGGAGCGACAGGCACAATAGACACAAAGCGGATCCCAAGGGTGTTGGCCATATTATTTAGTATCCTTAGAAAATACGGGGTCTTCTCTTCACCGGAGACGCCGGTCCGTTTAAAATAATTGAGATTGACAGGACCCAGTTTCATATGGGCAATGGCATCTCTGCTCCTGGAAATAGAGCCTTCCTGTATCCGGATTTCCGATTTCAGGCCTTGGATCTTGTTTTTGACCCGCATTAATTCCTCCTGATTGGGTTTATAAGATAGGAAAAAAAAGGCCAGGGAAATCATAATCGCCAAAAAAAGGCTTATGATAAAGATAATATAGCCAACCCTTTTCATAGGTCCCCGATCTCCTTATGAGATTTGATTTTATTTAGAAAGATCCTTTGCCTTTCCTTTGATTTGAAACTGAATCATTCCCGGTTCAGTTTCGGATTTTTTGGTAAATTCCAGGAGCATTGAATCGAACTCTTCCTTAAATTCCGCGGATTGATTGAGTCCGGTCAGAAGGTCTCCGATCTGGTCCAGATTCTCTTCCATCAGCCCGGAGAATGTCCATCCGGAGATTACGATCTTTTGCCCCCCTTCGATCTTCCCTGACCGGCCCGGAAATTCGACCTTGGAAAACCAGATATTCTCCGGAAGCGTCCGGCTGAGGGCGAATAACTTCTCCGGCCAGGCCACGGCCTCTGCCATGATCTGAAGGTAAAGATCCTTTTTGCCGGTTAGGTTCTGAGCTATTGCCTTGGTCCTCTGAAGCTCCTGTTCCAGTGTGTCGGCCTCTGAATGGGCCTCTTCAATGTTTCGTTTCTGGGGTATATACAGGCCGAATAGCAAATAACTGCAAACCGCGAGAAGCAGGAGAAATGAAAGGATAATCATGAACCCCCGATATGCCTCCTCCGAGGGGCCTTTCCATTCCTTTTTCTTTTTGGTTTCCGGTTTGTATATATTGATATTAAAGATGGAATGTTTCATATTGTCCCCCTCAAGGCCAGGCCCACGCTCAGTGAAAGCCTTTCCGCCTCTTCCTTCCTCAGGAGTCCGGGGTGGCCGGCTTCATCCACATGCAGTCTTTTAAAAGGATCCAGAAATTCGACATCCAATCCGAGTTCGTTGCTCAACACCTCCGGAATTCCTTCGAGCAGGGCGCCTCCTCCGGTCAGTACAAGGTGGCTGAACCCCCTTTTGCCTGTTTGATTGTCATAATAAACAAGTGAGCGACGAATCTCGTTGATCAATTCATTCATCACGGGCTTGAGAAGTGATTGCAGGTTCTCCGGATGAAGGGATGAGATCTCGTCCGGGATGCTCCCCCTTTTAACGGCCTCGGCTTGCTGATAAGAGATGTTCCATTCTTTTTGGATCTTTTTTGAAAATGCGTTCCCTGCGATATGGATGTCTCTGGTGAAAAAGAGACTTCCTGGTCTGTAAATACTCAGGACGCTGGATTGGGCCCCGATGTAGATCAGGGCCACGGTGCCCTGCTCTTTTTCCGAATGCAGCGCCATATAAGTATTGATGAGCACCAGTGGATCGATATCCACGATGTCCGGTTCAATGGACACAGTCTTCAAGAGCCCCAGGTGTGAACCCAGCATCTTTTTTGTGACGGCCACCAGAATCACATCCAGCTTTTGGGAGGCGTTTTTTCCCTGTATGACCTGATAGTCCAGATTGACCTCGTTTATTGGAAAGGGGATGTAACTCTTTGCCTCCCATTTCAGGGATTGAACCAGCTCTTTCTGGGTCATCGGGGGAAACTGGACATGTCTGACAATGACTGAAGGCCCGCTTACAGAACTGACCACCTTGGTGTTGGACAGATCTATACTGCCGAGCAAAGCCCGGAGATTTTTTTGTGCATCCGAGGGCTCCTTGGCCCCCAGGCCATCGGAAAGCTCCATAATCTTATAGTCGAGCACCCGCAATCCGGCTATACCTTTGTGGAGTATGACATATTTGAGACTATGGGAACCGATGTCCAGGCCGATGGCCTTTTTTTCACGTTTTTTCATCAATCGTTGCCACACCCCTTTTTTCTTTATGGGCAGATGCTTTCCAGGGAATAAGAGGGATGGCTCTTTGCGTGCAGGTGCTTTCTGCGTGCGATCCGAGGGCGCGGGTTCAAAAACAGGGGGTTTCGGGGGTTCCTTCCGGGCCTTGATCTCCGGGGGGGCCTTGTCCCGGGGCTTCTCATCCCTTTTCGAGTCGGCTGTTTTTGATTCCTCCTTTTCGGACCTTTGAGGGGCTTTGACAGTGAAACCCTCTTCCTGTGCCCTTTTTTTCTCTATCTCAGGTTTCTGTTCCTTTTTTTGCTTCTCTATGGGCTCTGCTTGAAGGGGTTCCATATCGGACCCGGCATCCGACGGTCCGGACAGATTTTCCCTCCCATGGCTTTTCTCCCCCCTTATAATGTTCAAAAGCCTGTTTGTCGCTGCGATCTCTTTTTCTTTTTCATCCATATCCAGATTGTCCATTGTACAATGGCCCGCTAATTCTTGCTCAAGACCCTTTGCCGAAAGCTGGTCCTCCCCAGGCGTCTCAGGTTTCGCCTCAGGCTAACCAGATCGTCATCCATCAGTATTTGATCCGTTTGAAGTGACTGAACGATTTCCAGATCCACACAACTCTTGTTTTTTGTGTACATGGAGATGAGCGCATGGTGACACATCTTGATGATCTTTCTCGGAAATCCCCTGGTCTGTAATTGGATCAGGCGGATCGCATCATCATTAAAAAGGCCGTTTTTCTCGGAATGCCCGGCCCTTTCCAGCCTGTATTCAATGAGCGATTTGGTCTCTTCCAGACTGAGGGGGCTGATGGTATAGGAAAAATTGACCCGATCAAAAAAATTCTTGTGTTCCGTAATGAGATCCAGAAACTCCAACTGAGCCAGGATCACCAGTTGGAGCAGCTTGTATTCATTTGTCTCGAAATTGAGAAGGTTTCTCAGCGCCTCGATCTGACTCGAACCCAGCTTCTGTCCTTCGTCCACCAGAAGGACTACGATTTTATCCCTTTCCACCCCCATCCTGAACAGGAACTTCTGGAGCGCCTCCTTGTAATCGAGTGTGGAGCGCCTTTTAGGCCTGATATCGAAGAGTCTTATGAGGGCCGTGAGAAACTGGAATTCGGTTTTATAGGATGGATCCAGAATGAGAAAGAACAGAAAACGGTCCTGCTCATCAATGAACTTATTGATCAGGATGCGGCTGATGGTCGTCTTTCCTGTGCCCATATCCCCGATGATGAGATTCAGGCCGCGCCTTAGCCTGATGGATATCTCCAGCCTCTGCAAACATTCCGTATAATGAAGGGAATGATAAAAGAAATCCGGGTCAGGTGACAGTGAAAAGGGTTCCTTTTTTAAGCCAAACAGTTCAAAATATTCCATCTTAAGGTGTGCTGACCTCCTCCCTCCAGGAGCCGGGCTCGTCGGCCATGCCCTGATTTGCGGTGCCTGTGCCGATTATACTTATATAACCGATATTGGTTCGATCTTCGGGATCCACAAAAAGCGCAATTTCCTTTGCCAGCACGGAGCCATAGACCCTGGTCTCATTCTCAGGGCCGTACACTTTGCCCCTGCTCAAATACACACTCATATTGGGAGCAAAGATATGCCCGTAGATCCGGGCGCTCGGCCAGAGTTTTATGCCGTGTAAGTCCTTATTATAGGGAAAACCGGGCCAATATTCGGCCACAATAATAAGCTTTTCCGGCTTCGGGTCATCCACACTCCCTCCCATCAATCGCGCATCCTTTCCCACTTCCAATTGAGTCGTGTATATTTTTACATTTCCATTGGTTGAGAGTGTGGCGCCCTCCTCCAACTTCAATTTTTGAAGAAAATATGATTTTCCTTTTAGGCTTCCTTCGAGAACAAAGTCATCGTGAACCACCATTTCAGTCTGAAGAATACTGGGTCCGGTGTAAGTGGACGTATATCTTTCCTGCAAACGCGTCTCCGCATAGTCGAATTCCGAATATGGCCAGTAGTATGGATTGGTTGGACTAACTTTACGAAAATTACTTGTATCTAACTCGCTTATAGAGGTCCTTGTATAATTGTCGTAAATAGTTTTATTACGAATCCATATCTCCCTATTGTCATTATAGGGATCAGTATAACCCTTTTTGTTGAGGTTTCTGGCTTTGGTGATTTTTGTCTTGCTTTCATAATTGTCGATGGCATCATGTTGTTCCTTGGTCAATGCCTCTGTGCGCGGATATCCGCTTACAGGGACATAATCACTCAGAATGGTTGGAGGGTTCCATAGTAATTCCCCTCCTGAGATAAAAGAATCTGTAGGTATGCCTGGTTTATGCTCCAGTTCCTCTCTCATTTCCCAGAAATTGGGATCGAAGGGGTGGCTGGGAGGAGGTTCCCCTTGGGTAGAGGAAACGATGATTGTTCTTTTGACCGTTCTTTTGTCATTATTGACCACACCTATGCCTTTGATGGTCACATAAGTGGTTCCGTTCGACTCAGAGGATGAATACATATGGTAAAAGGATCCCTGTTTGTCGGAAGCCAGATCAATCACTGTGATCGGGCTTTTATTGGGATCATTAAAAATGTTGGGATCATCATCCAGTAGTTTCCTTCCTTGCTCCAATCCGGCGCTTGCAAGATAAAAGGCCTGCAGATAATCGGTCTCATGGGCGATAAGGTCCACCTCCAGGAATTGTAGATATAGGAATGCAATGGTAAGAATGGCAATAATCAGAAGAAGAAACATTGTGATCACCAGAATCACACCGCTCTGATTTCTTTTAAAACCTGTCATATTTTTATTGATCCGTATCATAATTTCTATATTCTATTTAAAAACAATTCACTATTTGTAAATCCTCTGCTTGAGCAAAGGGGTTCTTTTTCTGCAGTTACTCAAGGGGTCCAGTTTCTCAAGTAAACCGCAGAATGCATTCTGACATCAAGATTTCTTCCCCTTACATCCTGCTGAAGCGTTAAATCGATGCCGATCAAAAAGGGATCGTTCGGATCCTTGCTAAAAAGGATCTCTATTCCATATGGCTCCTGAATAGGCGCCTCGGATGCGCCCTGTGGAATCACCATACGTTCATTTCCGTTGTCCGGTATTGAATCCTTATCGAGAAGCAGATAGACCGGTTTATCCAAAGGGTAAGCATAGAAACGGCCTATAAAACTGCTTGGGTCATTATCATATTCATATAGCCAGATCTCTCTCCCCAGGTTCGCTTCAATTCCTCCATCATAAATCTTTACATTATTGGAAACAATGATCCCCGCATCGCGAACGACTTCTCCCGGCACCCTTTCCATCATGGATCCATTGATTATAAAATCCATGGCATTTCTCGCTTCCCTTTGGAGGTAATCCTTCTGAACGGAGATTTGATGATCCCGCCAGAAGGATATAAAAAAATTTCCACCGAATCCAAATAGGATTCCTGCAATTACAATGACAATCAATAACTCGATGAGGGTAAATCCTGCGATATCTCTTTGCTCAAAAGGTTTAATGGCCTTTCCTTTTTTTTCAGGATTAATCGGTATACAATTCCGTATACAAATAAATAGGCATACCGTTTAGCGTAGCCCATATTCTTATCTCTATCAAATCATTGTCAATGCTGTTTAGATCAATATTCGGATCAATGCTGATGCCCGGAGTAAACAGCGTTGAAACATCGTCTCTGAATTGTTGTCTAAAACTGTTTTCTATCCCAATCTGAACATTTGGGTCTGTCAAGTCATCAGTGGCTTCATTGGAGAGTATGTAGGATGAGGTCTTTTCCATCCAACCCTGCATCACACCCAATACAATTCTTTGCTGGCGTTGTGAAAGAATCCTCTGATGAACAAAGCTGTAAGAATAAAAGGACCCTACGACGATTAATCCCAGAAGTAAAATAGAGATCAATGTCTCGAGCAAAATGGAGCCCTTTTTCTTTTTCAATTTTTTTAAAAAGAGGGATTTCAAGTAATGATCTACATTAAAATTGTAAAATTAGTTTACAAATAAATATTTTTATGGAATGGCAGTACCACCATTCTCTGTAATAGATGGTAAATGTTTTGCCCATTTTTCCCTGACTCCACCACTCCAACCATTATTTTGAGACCCTGCAACTGAATCCTCAACATCTATATCTATTTGAAGCGTCTCACCACTTTGACCAAAATTTGTTGCATCAACCGTCATTTCGATAGCTATATGTGAAGTTGTTGTTATGGGTACAAGAGCATTAGCTGCTGCAGTGGCTACCGTAGTAGGTTTTATTATAGGATTATTAAAATAGTATAATTCTCTAAAATTTTTAAATTCATCATTTAATTGAGCCTGATTTGGCCATTTACCTGTGGCATTTGACCGTTCCACCATATATGTTTTGATGGCACCCAGGGTTGTTACCCCTTCACTTGTTCGCGCCCTATAGACATAATTCGAATAGATCGGCACGGCGATGGCTGCCAGGATGCCCACCATGATAATGACGACCATGACCTCGATCAGTGTGAATCCCAGTTCACTCTCTCTCAGTTTTGTTAATTCTTTAATCATTGCTCTCTTCCTCCCAGTTTCTTGTGGTTATTTGTTTTTAGTTTTATATATAGCCTTTCCTGTACTGCCAAATTAGAACTGCAATATCTATGCCATAAATATTGATCTCCTATACTTAAAATGGGTTTCAGTATCGCTATATATTGACAGGTTTTTTAAAAAATACTTATGTCGCGTTTATGCTGGGGGGAAAAATAAAAAAAAACAGCAACCAAATCGATGCTGTATTGAAAACATGACGCTGAATGGATACTATGGTTCTATAAATAGCCCCCCGCCCCCGGAGCTGAGCGGCTGATACTGGGACTGGTAGAGTATGATGAAAGACTCTGATGCCAAACCGGAACCACAGGAGATCATCCCTTGGCATCATATCTCCTTTTTCGCAGGATTTTAACAGACATCGTCGAATAAATGCCTTCAATTTGATCTTAACATCGGTCATATGTTTTGTCAAGGAAATCTATAAGGAATAATAAGATGTTACGGGCATCGTTTTTCACATTGGGATGCAAATTGAACCAGTTTGAAACTGCCTATTTGGCCCATTTTTTTGAGAGTAAGGGTTATCAGTTGGTGGCCTTTCCCTCCGAGGCCGAATTGTATCTGATCAATACCTGCACGGTTACCGGAAAAAGCGAGCATCATTCCCGGAATGCCGTGAGGAAGGCCATCCGCGCCAATCCCGATGCCATTGTCGTGGTCACAGGTTGCGCCGCACAGGTCAATCCGGAGAGTTTTGCTGCCATCCCTGGTGTGGACCTGGTTCTCGGGAATATCGAGAAAAACCAGATGCCCCTTTTACTCGAATATCTGAAAAAAGGGGAAAGGGCCAGGGTTCATGTGACGGAATGGGGATCAAAAAATCCCCTTTCTCCTATGGTAATAAACCGCTTTGTGGATTACACCCGGGCATTCATAAAGATTCAGGAAGGATGCGATGCCCGCTGCACCTATTGCATAGTCCCGGAGGCACGCGGGCCGGCACGAAGTCTCGAGCTGGAAGAGGTTATGAATCAGGTGCGGGACCTCTGGGGGGCTGGATATCTGGAGATCGTTCTGACCGGGATACACCTGGGACAATATGGAAAGGATATGCACCCTAGGAGGCATCTTCATGAATTGCTCAAAGGACTGTTGAAAGATACCGGTTCGAACAGGTTGCGTCTGAGCTCTATTGAGCCCAATGAATTCACCCCCCGGCTCCTCGCATGTATCGGCGCCCTATCCGGCCTTTGTCCCCATTTTCACGTGCCCTTGCAGAGCGGAAGCGAAAAGATTTTAAGACAGATGGGTAGAAGATATACACCGGAAGGATATAGGGATGTTATACACAGCATCCTTGCCAGGAGTCCGGATGCCGCCATTGGCGCTGATGTCATGGTGGGATTCCCGGGTGAGGATGATGCGGATTTTGAGAAGACCTTTCAGCTTGTAGCGGAACTTCCGCTGGCCTATCTCCATGTGTTCAGCTATTCACCGCGGCCGGGCACCCCTGCGGCCAGTTTTCAGGATCAGGTGGATGCTTTGGTAAAAAAGGCCCGGAGCCGGAGATTGAGAGAATTGGGGCAGCAGATGAAAGAGGTATTCCATTCCCGTTTCATCGGTATGGATCTGGATGCCCTGGTCTTAAACCAATCCGGTCCGGGGGAGGGTTACAAAGTGGCCCTTACAGGAAATTATATCCCGGTGGTTATCGAAGCGGGAGAGGCGCTGGTCAACCATATGGTCCGTGTGAGGTTGGTCAAGGTGACCAAGGAGGGGACATGGGGAAGGCTCGTTTCCGTACTAAATTAACATGGATATCTTCTTGCGCAAAAAGGCCTTTTTTGGTATTATCAATTGATTTATTTAAAAAATGAAGGATTGTTGGACCTTATATCCATCCATCAGGATTTTCGGAGGAGAATTTGAGATATTCCAGAATGCTTATTCCCACGCTCAGGGAGGCGCCGGGTGAGGCAGAGGTAATCAGTCTGTATTTCGGGATTAACCGCGAACACTCGCTCACCCTCGAAGAAATCGGACTGAAATTCAAGCTCACTCGCGAACGAGTGAGGCAGATCAAGGAAAAAGCCATCAAGCGACTG
>JBLIRM010000044.1:0-12602 GCA_049472295.1 bacterium
ACGGTACCTGAGAACGAGTATCCTTGCGGGTTCCATCTTTTTCATCTCTTCTCCGAATAGAGCCATTCTCCGTCCGGATTGCTCTTCCATCTTCGATGCACCCAAAAGTATTGCTCCGGATAACGTCTCACCCATCTCTCCAGATCAGTGGTGAGTGTCTGGGTGATCCTCTGAATCTCCTTTTCCCTCCGATGCTTTGCATAGTCTACATCCAGAGGGTGTTCAACCTCCACCACGTGAATCCCGGATTCCTCCCTGAAGATAAAGGTGGGCAAAATGGGGGCCCCGGTATGAAGTGCCATTCTTGCGGTACCAATGGGAGCAGAGGTGGGATGGCCGAAAAAATCAACTGTAGTGCCTCTGAACTGACCCACATCCTGATCGCCTAAGAGACATACGACCCGATTTCTCTTGAGCGCGCTGAGGATCGGCCTGCTGGATTCATTGACATTCACCATTTCGGTTCCCAGGGTCCGGCGGAAATCCTTGAGTTGCCTGTCCAGAAAGGGATTTCTCAATGGCTTTATGGTCAAGGTGATGGGTAATCCAGCCATGGCCATGGCCAGTGCCCCAATCTCAAAGTTTCCGAAATGCCCGGTGGCCAGAATGGCACCCTTTCCTCCCCGGAGGGCATCCTTGAATCTGTCGATATGTCTGATTTGGACATATTGATCGATCCGCTTCATGATCCTATCCATATTGGCCATTTCCATAGCCATTTTGGAAAAATGCCCGTACATCTTGCGGCTGATGCTCTCCACAGTCCGGCCCTGGTATTGGTCACCAAAGGCATATCTCAGATTGGCCAGGGCGACATGCCGTCTGATCCCGATATAATAAAAGATCCATTCCCCTATTCTATTGGCCCCTTTCAACATGAAATGATAAGAAAAAAGACGAAGAAAGGCCTTGAAGGCTGCATATGCAGCATATTCAGCGACAAATTTGCCTTCGGAGAATAAGGATGCCATCAGTGCCCCTTTGTAATCCTTAAAATCTGGTCACATGTCCGGCCCGCTGATCCCTGATTTGCCTGGACCACACATTTGGCTGCTCGTCCCATCCTGTCCCGTCTACTTTTATCTGATAATAATAGGGATAATATCGGTAATATGTTCCCATCCTGGATCATGATTGCCCCTTCCGTATCCGTAAGCATACTGCTAATGGATCTGAAATTCTCCATATGCGGCCCAAAGAGGATCGGTTTCTCAAAAAAGGCCGGTTCCAAAGGATTCTGACCCCCATGGGGGATAAAACTGCCGCCGATGATCACAATGGTTGCAAGGCTATAGATCCTTGCCAGCAAACCGATCACATCGATCTGGAGGATCTCGCCTTTACCTATTCGGTCATTTTCAGAAAGCCTGCTCCAGAAGATACTCTTCATCCCCGCTTCCTTGATCATCTTTGCAATGGCTTCCGATCGTTCCACATGCCTTGGCGCCAGAATAAGGACCAGATCCGGATATTCGGATAGCAGCATTTTATATGCGTCTATAATCCGTGCTTCCTCACCCGGATGGGTGCTTCCAGCCACAATCACCGGCTGACCCTCATGCAATCCCAATCTTTTTCGAAGTGCGGCGCTCATGGCATCATCTATGGAAAGATGCCCCAGATCAAACTTGATGTTTCCAGTGACTTTGACCTGAGAAGGTTCTGCCCCAAGGGAAAGGATCCTTTCCGCATCCGGATGGGATTGCATGCATAATATCCTGAACCTCCCGAGGATATCTCTTACAAAAGGTTTGACATAACGATAATTCCGAAGGGACCCGTCGGATATCCTACCGTTTATGAGGATCAGGGGAATTCCGTATCTTGATGCCGCACGGATAAAATTCGGCCAGAGTTCCGTCTCCGTCAGACAGATGCAATCAGGACCGACCCGTCTCAGGAAGGCAGCACAGACAAATCCGAAATCAAGGGGAAAGTAAAGAACCCTGTCCAGATGCTTACCGATTTGCTCTGCAGCCCTTTGTCCTGTTCCTGTAGTTGTCGTAAGATAAATCTCGCATTCCGGGCATCTGGCCTTCAACTCACGAATCACCGGAATCACTGCACGGGTCTCACCCACGGACACCGAATGGATCAAAATCCGGGGGCCCCTTTTGCATCTCGGCACAGGAAGGGAAAACCCTATCCTTTTTGCCAGATCGGGTCTGTAACTGCTCCCTCTTTTCATTCTCCTGATATAAAAGGGGGAATATATCAGGAGCACAACAAATAAAAAAACACTATATATAAAATAATAGATAAACATGCTCACTCTTTCCGCATAAGATCATCCGCCTTTGATGTGGTTTCTGAAAGGAGACGCTCAAGCCTTTCCCTGAAGGCATCCATTTCTTCAGGCGAGAGATGTCTCGGAACCCGGAGCGGAGGGCCGAAGATAAAGGCCCCTCTTGAAAAAGGCATGGGGATCAAAAATCGATCCCAGCTTGAAAGTGTTTTTTTTTTGAACTGCTGAAGGCGACAGGCACCAGCGGCGCCCCGCTTAGACTGGCGAGCAGTATGGCGCCATCCTTTACTTTATGTCTGGGGCCCTTTGGCCCATCGGGTGTAATGGCAGCGTGCCATCCGGACCTCATCTCTTTAACCATCTTCCTGAGGGCAAGGCTGCCTCCTCTTGTACTGGAACCTCGGATCGATTGGAATCCGAACCAGCACAGGACCCGGCTGATGTACTCCCCGTCTGTATGTTGACTGATCAGAATATTCACCTTTTGTCCCAGCGCAATAAAGGGCATCATCAGCAACCGGTCATGCCAAAAACAATAGATCACTCGCTGTCCTTTCTTCTCGAGCAGGATCTGTACATAATCCCTGCGGACCCATTCCTTCTTAATTGTAAAGGCCAATAATCGGATGAAAAGATAACCGGCCAGACCAACAAAGGCCATTTTTATATTTTTTAAACAATTTTTAACCATGATCAGATATCTTTATCTTCCTCTCCCGGTGTCATTGCGAGGAGGCCTAAGGCCGACACGGCAATCTCTCTTGATGTCATTGCATGAAATACCAAGGCAATCTGAGATCGCTTCGGGCTGCGCCCTCGCAATGACAAAAAATGCCCCTGCAATGACGACATACTTTTAATGTCCACTATAACTGAATATTCAAACAGACCAAACCGAGCGCGATATTTTTATCAGTTACTCACGATTGATTCAAGGGGCGAGTTGGAGAACCCTCCAATTCCTCTGATTCCTTTTCCTCTGATTCCTTTAAAAAACGGATCACAGCCTCTGCTGCCCTTCGGGCCGCACCTGCCTGGCCCAGTTCCTGTCTTACCCTGGACATCCCCTGAGTCATCTTCCTTCTGGATTCAGGATCTTCCAGAATCCTTCCGGCCTCTTCAGCCAGCCTTTCTCCGGTGGCATCACCCTGAATCAGCTCCGGAAAAAGTTTTTCCCTTGCCACAAGATTCACAAGGCCGATTGCAGGAACCCTGATCATTGTTTTGGCGATAAAATAGGTCGGCCAGCTCAATTTATAGAGAATCAGCATGGGTGTTCCGATAATGGCGGTCTCCAATGTGGCCGTACCGGAGGCTACAAAGGCCAACTCGGATGCTTTGAGGGCTTCGTATGTATATCCCTGGATCATACTGATGGACAAAATATTGGCGTACTTATTAATCAAGGGAGCAATAATGGATTGATCGACCGTAGGTGCGAGAATCAGAACGAAACGCCATTTTCCTGGACGGTTTTCGGCCAGCCTTTTCGCCCCCTTAAGCATCACCGGCAATATCCTTAATACTTCGCCTTTTCTGCTTCCCGGCATCAGGGCAATCAAGTGCTCCCCCTTTTTGAGACCGGATTTTAACTTGAAGGATTCCTGACTGATTCTCGGGCTGACAGAATCCAGCAAAGGGTGACCCACAAACTCGACTTTCATACCAGCTTTACTATAAAAGGGCACCTCAAAAGGAAATATGACTAGCATCTTGTCCACCCAGCGGGACATGAATCTGAGCCGATTCCTTCTCCATGCCCAAATCTGGGGGCTGATATAATAAACGACCCGGATGCCCCTTTTTTTGGCTATCTTTGCCAGTCTCAGATTAAAATCCGGATAATCGATCAGAATCACGAGATCCGGTTTATGTATCCTGAGAAAATTCTTCAAAAGGCGGAAACACCCCAGAATGACGTTTATATGGGCAAGGATCTCTATGATTCCGACTACGGCAAGGCGCTGGCAGTCAAAAAGGATATATGCACCCTCTGATCTGATTCGCTCCCCGCCCACAGCATAGAATTCTATATCTGGCGCAGTGCTTTTGATCTCACGGATCAGACGGGCCCCATGCATATCACCCGAGGCCTCCCCCGCAACGACAAGAATCTTCATAGATTTTCTAATTAGGTTTTGTCATTAATTCAATAAGACAGTCAGAGATCTCCCTGACCTGCTCTGGGCTGATGTAAGGGGAAATAGGAAGAGAAAGGACCTCTTTACTCACACGCTCACTGACAGATAGTTCACCCTCCACAAAGCTCAGGTTCTTATAGATGGGTTGTTGATGCAATGGTATGGGATAATGGACTGCGGAGGCAATGCCCTTGGATTTCAATCCTTCCCTGATATGGTCTCGATCCTTTATGCGGATCGTATATTGATTGTAAACGTGGCGACTATATTCCTCTTCCAAAGGAAGGATGATATCCTTACTATCCAGACAGGTGTTGTAGAGTTTGGCCATATCACGCCTCGTATTATTCCATTCATCCAGATATTTGAGTTTGACCCTTAAAATGGCGGCCTGGATCTCGTCCAGACGGCTATTGAAACCCAACACCTTATGGTTATATTGCTCTTCAGATCCATGCTGCCTCAAAAGTTTGACCTTTTGATAGATATCCCTGTCAGATGTAACCACCATTCCTCCATCCCCATAACAACCAAGATTTTTCGCAGGATAAAAGCTAAAACAACCCACATCTCCCAGAGAACCCACTTTGTTATCCTTATATTCGGCGCCCATGGCCTGTGCGCAATCCTCTACTACCTTCAGCCCGTTTTCTCGCCCAATCTCCATGATCGGATCCATATCCGCAGCCTGGCCATAAAGATGAACCGGAATGATGGCTCTGGTCCTTTTCGTGATTTTCGAAGCGATCCGTTTGGGGTCAATATTGAAATTTTTATGATCAATATCCACAAACACGGGTAATGCGCCCAGATGAGAGACCACCTCTGCTGTGGCTGCAAATGTAAAGGGTGTGGTGATGACTTCATCTCCCTTACCGACACCGCAAGCAATCAATGCCAAATGCAGGGCTTCCGTTCCGGAGGCCACGCCCACGGCAAATTCCGTATGACAGTATTTAGCGATACTTTCCTCTAAAGCCCCCACTTCAGGTCCCAGAATAAAATGTCCGGATTTAAGGACACTTTGAACCGCGTTATCGATTTCCTTCTTGAGAGAGCGATACTCTGTCTTAAGATCCAACATCGGTATAGGCATAATCACCACCAAATCCTGTATTTTCTCTATTCATTGAATTGAATGATCAAAAATAACATCCAGAAATTAACATAAACCATCTGCCAAATCAAGGAAAATGAGTTTCAAACAGCAATTCTCATCGAGGTTCAAAAATCAACCATGCTGCATTTCCAATTCCTTCAGGAAAGCATACTTTGCAAAACAGGCCGCAGCCCCGGTCACTGAAACCACCAAACCGGGAAAACCATCCAGGATTCCCAAACGGATAAAATATCGGTAAAAAAATGTATAAACGGGCCGCAGAGTCAAGTCAGACCAACCGGCCCTCAGCCCCTGCCGATATTTTTCCTCTGACACGATCCTGGCATATCTGATTTGGGTAATAAAATAGTCCTGACAATCCCTCCAGGCATAATGGGTGATATCATATGGAAGCTTCCGGGTTTTACCCGATACAATGAGTTTGTCATGGGGATTCACTCCCCCCCATCGCGCATTTTCCCGCCTTACAATCCTCAATTTATAGTCCGGATATAAGGTGGAATGCCCCATCCTGCGTCCCAGAAAGATGTGTCTGCGTCTGATCTCAAATCCATCAATCAAGGATGAACTGAGGTCTGTTTTATAGAGGAAATCCCTTAACTCCTCAGTCACGCGTTCATCCGCGTCCAGACATAGGACCCATTCACTGGTGCATTTTTCCAGCGCCCACTGTTTTTGCTGCCAATGCCCGGCAAAGGGATTCACATAAACCTTTGCCCCCATCTCCTCTGCTATCTCCCGGGTTTTGTCACTGCTGTCGGAATCAACCACAATCCTTTCCTGACAGAAATCAACACTCGCCAGACATTCCCGAATATGCCGCTCTTCGTTCAGTGTAATTATGGAGGCAGATATGGGAAGGGGCTGAGCCGTCATATCTGAATGGACTTCAAGGCATGATGCATCGCCTCTATGGTTTTATCGAGCACTTCATCGTCATGGGCCAGTGATATGAAATGGGCCTCAAACTGTGATGGCGGCACATAAACCCCATGTTCCACCAGCGCCCAGAAAAATCGGGCATAGAGTTTCGTGTCACATCTCTTGGCTGTCTGGTAATCTATAACCTTTTCGGAGGTAAAGAACGGACAGAGCATGGACCCCACCCGCTGGACCCTGATATCCAGTTTTGCTCCTTTTGCTGCCTTCTGAATCCCTTTCTCGAGTGTTTTCCCCTTCTCCTCTAATTGTCGGTATACACCCTTGTCTTTCAGGAGTTCCAGGGTTTTTATACCGGCAGACATTGCAATGGGATTGCCGGAAAGTGTGCCGGCCTGATATACAGGACCGATCGGGGCAAGATATTCCATAATCTCTTTTTTGCCTCCAAAGGCACCAACGGGCAGGCCACCACCGATAATCTTCCCCAGACAGGTCAAATCGGGTGTGATACCATAAATCTTCTGTGCGCCCCCGGACGACAATCGAAACCCTGTCATGACCTCATCAAAAATGAGAAGGATATCAAAACGCTCTGTCAGTTTCCTCAATTCCTCGAGAAATCCCTTTTCCGGAGGAATCACACCCATATTCCCGGCAACCGGCTCCAGGATAACTGCAGCGATGTTCCTTGCGGAATCCTGAAAAACCCTCTTTATGGCAGTCAGATCATTAAATGGTAGGGTAATAGTCTCTTGCGCCAATGAACTGGGGATACCCTTGCTGTCTGGTATTCCAAGTGTGGTAGCACCGGAGCCTGCCTTGACCAGAAGGCTGTCCACATGGCCATGATAGCAACCCTCAAACTTTATAATCTTGTCCCTGCCCGTATACCCCCTGGCCAGCCGGATGGCGCTCATGGTGGCCTCAGTCCCCGAATTGACCATCCTTACTCTCTCAATGGAAGGGACGAGTTCCACAATAAGCTCAGCCAAACGGACCTCTCCCTCCGTGGGTGCGCCAAAACTTGTACCCTTCGACATGGTCTCTTGAATTGCGGCAATGACCTCCGGGTGCGCATGGCCCAGAATCATCGGCCCCCAGGATCCCACATAGTCATAATACCCCTGCTCATCCACATCAAAAATCTTTGGTCCTTCGGCCCGCTCTATAAAGATCGGAGAGCCGCCGACGGCTTTAAAAGCTCTGACCGGGCTGTTTACACCACCGATCAGATATTTATTTGCTTCTTTCCATAACCTTTGAGATCTCTCGAACATCTGGATCCTCCCAAATTAAATAAATCACACATATCTCATACTCTTTTTCTTCCATTCCCTGACCGTATAAAGAATGCGATACTTTTTGGCCCCTGTCTCTTCGGACACCTTTTTGACCAACGATTCCAGTTGATCCCTGTCCTTCGCATGAAACATGGTATAGAGATTATATGGCCAGTCCGATCTAACAGGTCTTTCATAGCAGTGGCTGATAAATGGATAATCAGCCATCCGGGTGCCGGCCCTATCCAGGTCTGATGAAGGCATAGACCACGCGACCATGGCATTTCCCTGATACCCAAGATTATGATGTCTCACTAAAGCGCCGAACCTTTTTATGATACCCTGGTCCATCCATAATCTGATCCGATTCAAAACCTCCTCCTCCGTCCACCCCAGCTTCCGGGCGAAAGAAAGAAAAGGCCTGAGGTCATGAGGCAAATCATCCTGAATCAACCGGATCAGGGCCTGATCTTTGTCACTTATTTTTGCCATCGGGATAAAGCCTCTCTTAAAGGAAAGATTTATATTAAACTAATGATATCACGGATCACATTACAGTCAAATAGTCAGTGTGAGCGGATATACTTACTAAGCGATATAGGGAGGCTTATGGAATGTTGAAAAAGAATTTGCTTTACGAGAGAGGGAGAATAACAAAAGAGGAAAAAATACTCTAAAAATTGTGTGTTTGGAGGTAGTTTTCGAGTCCAACGGTTTCTGCAATAGAAAGCACCTCTTCCCAGCTTATGTATCTTTAAGTATTCTTTGCGGGGCTATGAGTATCTATATTCTTTGCCAATCAGGTTTATATTGATAAATCCAACGATAATAATCCCTTTTTTGCAGCTTATGGGCAGCATCCTCATCTATAATAAAAATGGCATTGGGATGCATCTGTAAAATGGATGCTGGAACCATGCTGCTGACTGGTCCTTCGATAGACCTTGCCACAGCATCCGCCTTCTTTTTTCCAAAAGCCAGAAGGATACATTGACGACTTTCCATGATGGTACCGATACCCATCGTAATGCCATGATGAGGAACGTTTTCGTTTGGAAAAAACACCGAATTATCCTGAATCGTCTGACGGGTAAATGTTTTAATACGAGTACGGGAAGCCAAGGAAGAAGTTGGTTCATTAAATCCAATATGTCCATCAGATCCAATTCCCAATATTTGCAAGTCAATGCCACCACATGCCTTGATGGCCTCCTCATATTTCTTACAAAAGGCCGGCACATCCGGTGTCATCCCATCAGGAATATTCACGTTGTGTTCCTGGATGTTGATATGTTTGAAAAAGTGCTCCCACATGTAAGTATGATAAGAGGATGGATGGTTTGCAGGTATCCCGACATACTCATCAAGATTAAAGGTGGTGACTTCACTGAAATTCAATGCCTCTTTCTTGTGCATTCGGATCAATTCTTTATAAAGCATGAGGGGAGTATTGCCGGTGGCAAGCCCTAAAACGCAATTTGGTTTTTTCCGGATCACTCGGGCCACAAACTGGGCAGCCAATTGGTTGACCTCTTTACAATTTGACTGAATGATAATTTCCATGGTTTACTTATTTAATTTTAATTTGTATTGAATATCTTTTCTTAAACGCTCAATATAATACAATACAAAATCTCTGATATCCAGTGAATCATATTTAATCAGTGGGAATAAATCAGCAATTCTCATTTTGAAATTTATTGAACACGAATAGCACGAAGTAAATATGTTTGCTCACCCTCCTTCTTGATTTTGAGAAAACGGTGGAGTAATATAAAATTAAATGATTGATTTATCTATGGATGAACCGGATTCTAAATCCTCTTTCTCTACGAATGACGGATCTCACAAAGGACGTCTCCTGGCTCTGGATATCGGGGATAAAAGGATTGGAATGGCCATTAGTGATCCGCTCGGAATAACTGCTCAAGGTTTGCCTACACTTTCCAGACGAGGCAAAAGATATGATATCAAATATATTATTGATGTCATTGTGCAATATCACGTAATCAAGATTGTATACGGACTTCCCAAAAATATGAATGGCAGTCTCGGAAGCCAGGCTGAAAAAACCGAAGACTTTATTAAGCAATTAAAATCGCGGACAGATTGCCTTTTCATCCCATGGGATGAAAGGTTGACATCCCGCAGTGCCCATAATGCCCTAAAGGAATCAGGGATGTCCAGGAAAAAGAGATCCCAAAAAGTCGATATGCTTTCAGCGCTCTTGATTTTACAAAACTATCTGGATCTCAATTATCATACCGGAGATATGAGATGACCCGAGATACAATCATAATCATTATATTGACACTTATTCTTTTATTTGTTAGTATTACATATTTTACAGTGTTCAGACCGGTATCTTTAAAGACACCTGAACAGATTATAGATATACAGGAAGGTACCGGTATTAAGATGATTGCCAAGAATCTGGAATCTGCAGGACTCATTCGAAATGCTACTGCGTTTTATCTTCTTGGTTTGTTCAAAAAAAAAGACTCCTTAAAAGCTGGCGAATATCTTCTTAGCCCTGGGATGACCCCTTTTGAAATCCTTGAGATAATCAGACAGGGACGTGTCGTTCAGTACAAGACCACGATCCCCGAAGGTTTCAACATATTTCAAATAGCCGATTTACTGGGGATAAAAGGCCTAACGAATAAAAATAAATTTTTAGAAAGATGTGCGGATCCCAATATATTGAGATCCTGGAAAATTCAGGGAAACACTTTGGAAGGATATCTTTTTCCGGATACCTATTTCTTTAGCAAAGGTATTTCGGAAAAAAGGATCATTGATATCATGGTCAGAAACTTTTGGAGTGTTTTCACACAGGAAATGGTTGAGAGGGCAAGGGAATTGGGCTTTACGATCCATGAGATCGTGACACTGGCATCACTGATTGAAAAGGAGACGGCCTTACCTGAGGAACGGCGCCTGATTTCTGCTGTTTTCCATAACCGTCTAAGGGAACGTATCCGACTGCAGTGTGATCCGACGGTTATATATGGATTAAAAGATTTTGACGGCAATCTGACCAAAGAGGATCTGCGTCGAGTGACACCCTATAATACCTATAGAAAAAGGGGCCTTCCTCCCGGGCCAATAGCTAATCCGGGTTTGGGTTCACTCAAGGCAGCGCTATATCCGGCAGATGAAAATTATAAATATTTTGTATCAAGAAATGATGGATCTCATGAATTTTCCGAAACTTTGCGAGAGCATAACAGGGCAGTCTTTAAATATCAGAAACGGAGGACACGTCAACTATGAAACTAAAAATCGGCATCCCAAAGGGCAGCCTTCAGGAATCCACTATCAATCTGTTTCGTAAGGCAGGTTATCATATTACAGTGCATTCACGATCCTATTATCCTGTCATCGATGATCCTGAGATGGAAGGGATGCTCATAAGGGCACAGGAGATGGCCATCTATGTCGGAAACGGAGTTCTGGACGTTGGACTGACAGGTTGGGACTGGGTCCTTGAGCAGGGGGCAAAGGTTGTGGAAGTTGCCAATCTGAGTTATGCAAAAACAGGAAGAACCCCTGTGAGGTGGGTCCTGGCTGTGCCTGAGTCCTCCTCAATCGAGTCGATCAAGGATCTGGAAGGAAAAAGGATATCGACTGAATTGGTCAATGTGACAAAAAAATATTTCAAGGACCGAGGGGTCCATGCAAATGTCTTCTTTTCATGGGGAGCCACAGAGGTGAAGCCTCCGGACCTGGCGGATGCAATCGTTGAACTGACGGAAACGGGAAGTTCTCTGCGGGCCAATAAACTCCGTATAGTGGAGACAATAATGGAATCTACCACACGGTTGATTGCCAATCAGGATTCATGGAAGGATCAATGGAAGCGAACGAAGATGGAAAATCTGGCCTGTCTTTTGGAAAGCGCTTTGGTTGCTGAACAAAAGGTGGGACTTAAAATGAATGTGAAAAGGACAGACATGGATAATATTCTATCCATTCTTCCTGCAATGCACACCCCTACGGTTTGCAATCTGTCGGATCCGGATTGGTTGGATGTGGAGGTCATCATCGACGAGAAGGTGGTTAGGGATCTGATTCCAACGCTCAAAAGGGCTGGTGCCACAGGGATTGTTGAATATCCGCTGAGCAAGGTGATTCCTTGAATCATCTCCTTTGTCTTTCCGGATATGGACAGAAAATGGCGATTAAGTCGTCAAACTTGCTTTATGGCAGCTTATGAATGATTTTCAGTATTAATGTTAATAGGAGGCAGCAGTGAAAGAGAGGGTTTTGGTCGCAATCAAAGATGAAGGGCTACTCGAAGAATCAACCACAGTCCTTTACAAACATGATTATCTTGTAACAAAGGCCTCCAATCTTTCCGACATGGAATCTCATCTGAATTCAACACCTCAAGATGTCATTCTCTTAGATATCTCTATTTGGAAGGAGACGGAGCCTGATCTGCCGAGCCGCCTGAGTCAAAGCCATTCAGAGGCATCCATTATCCATCTCGTTTCCAATGGAGATCAAGACATACTTGAGGGTATTGTAAAAAATGGTGAGGAAGGGGGGCATCTCCTGCAGCCTGTCACAGGGAAGGAAGTCCTGTTGATGGTTGATCAAGTCATCAAAAATAAACAACTCCATGAGCGATTCAAACAGATGCGCAGTGAACTTTTGGAGGCCAACAAGAACCTCTCTAGTAAGACCAAGGAGTTTCAAGAACTGATTGCCTTTCACAAGGATATATTTCAGAACTCGACCGTGGGAATCATAACCATAGATACCCGATATATCATTACCAGTTGGAATCAATGCGCCTCTCGTATCACTGGTATCAAGGAATCTGTAGCCATGGGTTCCAACCTTTTTGACATTATCCCTATCCTGGGATGGGAAAAGGTATTAGAAAGGATCAAGGCTGTGATTCAGAAGACCGAAGTCCCGGAATT
>JBLIRM010000045.1:0-5896 GCA_049472295.1 bacterium
GGAAACCAAAAGACCTGAAGGGGAGAATATATATGCAAATTACAAATTTTCACCCCTCAGAAAGGAAAATGAGATTGTGGGTGCAGTGATAATTGTGGAGGACATCTCTAAAAAAATCCATCTGCAGAAGGAACTGGACCGGGCCAATGGGTATATTGGACACCTCGTTGAAAATTCTGCGGATGCAATTATCAGTACGGATCTGGACGGGACGATTGTTACATGGAACAAGGGAGCTGAAACCATGTTCGGATTCAGCGGACAAGCTGCAATTGGAAGGCCTTGGAATTTCCTCGCCGCTGAAAACGATAGAAAAAAGCTGCAAAATCTTTTTCAATGGGTTAAAAAAAGCGGGGCGATCAGCAATTTTCGGGCAGATATTATAACCATGTCCGGGGAGCCCCTTCCAATAAGTTTAACCATTTCATTAATCAAGGATAACGATGGTCATATCTATGGGATTTCAGGAATATTTAAAGACCTCTCAGAGGCCAAAAAAATAAAAAAACAGATGATCCAATCCCAGAGAATGATCTCACTCGGGGCAATGGCTACCAGTATGGCTCATGATATTAATGATCCCCTGGCCTCTTTATCCACTTATACCCATCTGCTGATGACAAGAACCAAAGGCTTTGGCATTGCACAATTGACGGATAATCTTGCAAAAGTGGAAGAGGATGCGGACAAGATCGGTCAAATGGTCAAGGATCTCCTCTGGTATGCCACGCCATCCGATCATGCCCTGGGTATGGTAGATATTCATGAGATCCTGAAAAAGTCTCTATCTTTTGCTGCTTATCAGGTCAACGTGCAAAAGATAGAAGTTAAAAAAGACCTTTCAGCAAAAGAATCCTTGGTCATGGTAAACAGCAGAGAACTGATTCAGGCCCTGGTCAACATCCTGACCAATGCGGTTGAATCCATGCCCGATGGGGGTACCATGACCATTCAAACAACATCTGCAAATGGAAAAATGCCTGAAAATGAAGAAAAAGGGATCTTGATAAAGATCCGGGATACAGGCATTGGCATCCCTGAGGGAAATATCTCCCGAATTTTCGAACAATTTTTCACCACCCGATCTGATGAGAAAGGGAATGGGCTCGGACTTTATGTGGCCCGGGCCATCATAGAGGATCATCATGGTTCGATTGAAGTGGAAAGTGAGATTGATAAAGGCACATGCTTTACAATCCGTTTACCTTTAAGGATTGAGAACTGAAGAGAAAGGTCAAATACTTATGGCAGATTTCAATTTCGCTGAACGTCTGAACAAACTTCCTCCTTATCTTTTTGCCCATTTGGATCAATTGAAGAAAGCGGCCCTGTCCAAAGGACAGGATATCATAGATCTGGGTGTAGGTGATCCGGACATGCCAACGCCCAATCACATAATCGCAAGGCTTTCCACCGCTGCACAAGACCCGAGACACCATCGTTACCCATCCTACACTGGCCTCCTTTCATTTAGAGAGGCTGTTAGTGAATGGTATGAGGCTCATTTTGAAATCAGCCTGGACCCAGGAAAGGAGGTGCTTTCACTTATAGGCTCAAAAGAGGGCATCGGCCATATCCCTCTGGCCTTTATCAATCCGGAGGAGATGGTTCTGGTTCCGGACCCGGGTTATCCGGTATATCAAAATTCCGTGATCCTTGCAGGGGGAATACCTTACACTCTCCCTTTGTTGAAAGGGAATCATTTTTTACCCGACTTTGAGGCATGTGACCCCGGCATCCTGGATCAGTGTAAGCTCCTGTTTTTAAACTATCCCAATAATCCAACATCTGCTGTAACGGATAAGGAATTTTTCCAGATGGCGGTCAATCTGGCACTTAAACATAATTTTATCATATGTCATGATGCGGCCTATTCCGAAATCGCATATGAGGATTTTCGTCCCCCAAGCATCCTTCAGGTGGATGGGGCCAAGGATGTGGCCATTGAATTTCATTCCCTCTCAAAGACCTATAACATGACCGGCTGGAGGATCGGTTTTGCAGTGGGGAATGCACAAATCCTTGAAGGATTGGGTAAAGTCAAAACCAATCTGGACTCCGGCATATTTGAACCCATCCAAATGGCCGGCATAGCGGCCCTGACAGGTCCTCAAACGGAGGTTCAGCGCATGGTTTCCGTTTACCAGGAGAGAAGGGATCTTTTATGTGATGGATTATTGGAACTGGGATTTAAACTGAATAAGCCAAAGGCCACCTTCTATCTTTGGATTGAGGTCCCTCAGGGATTCAATTCTACATCCTTTTCCCTACTGTTGCTGGAAAAATGCGGCATCGTGACCACCCCTGGTGTCGGGTTCGGTCCCCATGGAGAGGGATACTTCCGAATGACGCTTACGATCGATGTCCGGCAAATAGAAAAAGTCCTTGATCGTCTCAAGAAAAAGCCCTGGGAATAATCTGTTGGAATCACACGAAGTGACCGCTTATCTCGGACTGGGATCAAATCTTGGAAACCGGATGAAAAATCTGGAAATGGCATTTGCAGCCATTACCGGACATCCGGACATTCGGGTGACAGCCTCCTCTTCATACTATGAAACTGAACCAATGGGCTATAGAAACCAGGGATGGTTCATCAATCAAGTCCTTCGGATAGAGACCATTCTTTCCCCGTATGAAATCTTAAAGGTTACACAACACACTGAACATCATTTGGGTAGAAAGAGGCAGATCCCATGGGGTCCAAGGAGCATCGATATTGATATACTGCTATATGGAAATAAGGTAATGGAGGATCCGGGCCTGACCATCCCACATCCACACTTAACCGTACGCAGGTTTGTGCTGATCCCACTCTCGGAAATAGCGCCGTCATTGATCCACCCGGTCATGGGCAAAAGTATTGAGGATATCCTGAGTGAATTATCTGCGGTTGATCTCGTAAAAAAGGTTTGAAGGAAGGAGAAAATATGGCGAAAGTGACGATTCCCAAGCTGCGGGAAATGAAGGCCAAGGGTGAAAAGATCACCATGCTGACGGCCTATGACTATCCCACCGCCAGGCTTTTGGATCAGTCTGGGATTGATATCCTTTTGGTAGGGGACTCCCTGGGCATGGTAGTACTCGGATATCCCAATACCCTGCCCGTGACCATGGAAGAAATGCTTCACCATACAAGTGCCGTAAGCCGTGGGGCAAAAGATGCCCTGGTTGTCGGTGATATGCCCTTCATGTCTTACAACCTTGGACCGTTGGAGGCCATAAAGAACGCCGGCCGTTTTATCAAGGAAGGGGGAGCTGCTGCTGTAAAGCTGGAAGGGTGTGGTAATCAAATGGTTCAGATTACAAGGGCGGTTGTGGAAGCAGGCATAGCAGTTATGGGGCATATCGGGCTTACCCCGCAATTCATCCATCAGATGGGGGGATTTAAGATCCAGGGCAGGGATCAGGATCAGGCGGAGCTTCTTTTGAGCGGAGCAAAAGCATTAGAAGATGCCGGCATATTCTCTCTGGTATTGGAGGGGATTCCCAAAGATCTCGCCAAAAGGATCACAAATACTTTGAATATCCCGACCATCGGTATCGGTGCTAGTGTGGAATGCGACGGCCAGGTCCTTGTCATCCACGATCTGCTTGGCTTGACCGGTCAGAAACCGCCCAAATTTGTAAAACAATATGCCAATCTTCATGAAGCGATGCACGAAGCCATCCGGGCATTCAAGGATGAAGTGCGGGAAGGGATTTTCCCTTCGGATGAATATACCTATTAAAAATGGAAATAATCAGTCAGACAGACCGGATGCAGAAAAAGGCCAGAGAGATTCAAAGGGCGGGTAAGTCCATCGGTCTGGTCCCTACCATGGGATACTTCCACGAAGGACACCTCAGTCTGATGAGGGCAGCCAGAGAAGAAACGGATTATGTGGCTGTAAGCCTTTTTGTCAATCCTATCCAGTTTGCTCCGACCGAGGATCTCGACATATACCCCAGAGATTTGGACAGGGATAAGATACTGGCTGAAAGGCTTGGTGTGGATGTCATCTTTTGCCCATCCGTTGATGATATGTACCCGTCCGGATTTTTAACCAAAGTCAGGGTCGAGGTATTAAGTGATAAACTCTGTGGTGCCAGCAGACCCGGACATTTTGAGGGTGTCACGACCATTGTTTCCAAGCTGTTTCATATTCTCACTCCCGATTATGCTTACTTTGGTCAGAAGGATGCACAACAGGCTATCATTATCAAAAGGATGATCAAAGATCTGAATTTCGGGACCCATATCAGGATTCTGCCCATTGTGCGCGAGAATGATGGTTTGGCAATGAGTTCCCGTAATGTATATCTATCTGATAAAGAGCGTAAGGCCGCCTTATGTCTTTATAAGGCCGTAAAAGAAGCTGAGGCCTTGTTTGAAAAGGGGGAAAGGAGCGCAGAGCACTTATTGGCCCATGCTGGAAGTATCATCGAATCAGAGCCCCTGGCAGCAATGGAATATATAAAAATATGCCATATCGAGGATCTTTCCCCTGTGGAAAAGATCGATGATAGGGCACTGCTGGCCATTGCCGTAAAGATCGGCAAAACGAGGCTAATAGATAATACCATTCTGGAAAGGAGATAACCTCAGATCTTGTTCACACAAATTCTGCCGGCCTGTGATAGAATACCAAGATTCAAGAAAGGAATAGGGAAAAATGCTTCGGACCTTTTTACATAGTAAGATCCACAAAGCCAGAGTAACCGATCAGCTCGTCAATTATGAAGGAAGTCTTGGCATAGATGAATCTCTCATGGAACTGGTAGGCATCCTTCCTGGCGAAAGGGTGGATGTCTACGATATAACCAATGGAGAGAGGCTTTCCACCTATGTTATTCCTGAAGAGAAGGGCTCTGGCAGGATAAAAATCCTGGGAGCTGCGGCCAGAAAAATAAATCTCGGAGACGAACTCATCATAGCCACTTATGTCCAATTGACGGAAAAGGAATGGACCTCACATAAGGCCAGGGTAGTTCATCTGGATGGGCATAACCGCCCTGTTTAGTCCAATAAGGTCAGATATTAGAAGACCTCTATATACAAATATCTCCTGATAAGTTCCGAGAGAAACCTCTGATTGACATTTGCAGGTTCTTTGGATTGACTATGGGCTTGTTCCAAAAGCTTTTTATAGCGGCCTTTTGTTTCTGCTTCTCATAAAGGCATTTATATTTTTAATGTTGAATATCGATCCTGTTCTAACTTTCCCCCCAAGAATTTCTTATTATTTTTTTTGGCATTTACGTTCTGATGTGATTAAAAGCAACAGAACGATTTAGATCTCTATTTGATTCCCCTCGTTTATATTTGGTGAATCTTGACCACGTTTTGTGCCTGAGGTCCTTTAGGGCCTTCAACCAGTTCGAATTGAACCGACTCACCCTCCTTTAAAGATTTGAATCCCTCGGCTTGAATCGCTGAATAATGAACAAAAACATCCTGGCCGGACTCTTGCTCAATGAACCCATAGCCCTTGTTGTCATTAAACCATTTGACTTTTCCTGTACTGGCCATATTCATCCCCTTCCTCCCTCTTGAAACACCCTAAAAACGTAACAGTACTACACGAACATTTTACCTGGGTTTTAAAGATATATTTTTTCTAAATAATTGTCAAGTTAAGATCCATAAAATCTCTATTAAGCGTGGAAAATACTGATCAAAAGGAATATCGGAAATCAGAGTTGTCTATCAAAGCAACGCCTAAAGGCTTTAACTACACAAGGGTCATACTTGATAGACTGAAGTGCTTCAATCTCGTTCATCGTTTGAACCGGCGATTTCGCTGTTCGATAAGGACGCTCCATTGTCATTGCATCATAAGAATCTGCCACTGCAATTATTCTGGCACTTAATGGTATTTCCTCCCCTCTGAGGCCATCCGGATACCCACTTCCA
>JBLIRM010000046.1:0-18390 GCA_049472295.1 bacterium
GATCAATACGGGAATGGAGAAGGCCGTGCGTGTGAGAATATGTCTCAGCATGGGTTAATTGCTCCCATCGATTTGCAGGTTGCTTTTCTGCTAATCATCCTGCCGGTTGCCTTTCAGTATTCATCCTGCTGGTTGCTTTTCTGTTTAAGTTAACTGTCAATGTCCATATGGAAATAGGGCATATCGCTCCAGCCGTTCCAGGGGACAGTGAAGTTTTTTACCCTGGGTTGCACCACATAGGTGTGATCCAGACTGAACAGAGGGACCCAGGCAGCGTCCTTATGAACGATCACCTTTTCCAACTCCTGATAGAGAGAGCATCGCTTTTCGGGATCGGTCAGGATCCGGGCCCTGTCCAATGCCTCGAATATGCCGGGATTGTTATTGTTGAATGATCGCACCACTGTGCCGCGCTCGGCAAAGAATGTATAGAAGAAATTGTCCGGATCGTTGAAATCCGCGGACCAGGATTGCAGATAGCTTCCCACCTTTCCTTTCTCACGTGTTGCATAATATGCTGCCTGATCCATCTGCTGTATCCGGATATGAAATCCGGCCTCTTTTCCCATAGCCTGTATGATCTCATTGATATCGAAGAATTTGGGCAACCAGCCGCTCACCTGGACCAGGGTCATTTCCACGCCATGGGGATAACCGGCCTGGGCAAGCAAAGCCTTTGCCTTGGAGGGATTATACTCAATGGGCTCCTGGTCGGGATTGAAGCAGATGAGGCCGCGGGGCATTATGCCGTTTTCCAGTTTTCCCTTGCCGAAAAACATCTTCTCCAGGATGGTCTGTCTGTCGATCGCCATCTGAAATGCCTTGCGTACCCTCACATCCTCGAAGGGCTTGATGGCCTGATTGATGCTGTAATAAAAGATACCTACCCTGGGACCGCTTCTGATCTGATTTTTCCATTGATCATGCTGATAGAAATATTCCAGTTGGGAGATGGCATAGTCACAGTCGAATACATCCAGTTGATCTGCTTCAAAGAGGAGCCTCAGGGTCTCCGGATCAGTGACCACCCGGATGAATATCCTGTCCAGCTTCGGGCGGCCTCTGTAATATCTCTTGTTTGCTGTAAGCATCTGGTAATCGTTGAAGATGTATTTTTTCAAGATAAAGGGACCCGTGCCGCATGTGGTCTGGGGTGAGAGACCGAACCGGTCACCCAGGGGTTCGGTGAATTTTCTGTTGAAGATAGAGGCCTGAGGGCTTGCCAGTACCGCAAGAAAGGGGGCATAGGGTTCACTCAGGGTAATCTGCACGGTGTACTGATCGATCGCCTTCAATCCTTCGGTCTTATCTGCCTTTCCATCCATTCGCTCACGTGCCCCTGCCACGAAGACCAGGATGTCCGTATTGAGGGCCTTTGTCTTAGGGTTAAGCATGCGATCAAAGGTATAAACCACGTCATCAGCGGTGAGTTCCTCCCCGTTGTGAAATAATACCCCTTTTCTGAGATGAAAGGTGTAAACCTTCCCATCTTCTGAAATCTCCCAGCTTTCCGCCAGTCCGGGGATCAGTTTTGATTTGCCGGGTTTCTCGGTCACCGCTTCCAGAAGACGGTCGAATACATTCAGAGGAAGGGTATAGCATTCCGTGGTTTTCTGACAGTCAGCGCTTTTGGGGTCCACCGGGTAAGATATCCGCAAGACCTTTTTTCCTGCTTGCGCAGGGAAGGGGAGGGCGCTGATCAGACTTGCTCCCAATATGAAGGAGATGACTAATGTCTTAAGTCTTTTCATGGATGATCCTCGTTTTCTGTAAGGGAAATATCTTTTTTCAAGGAATGACTCCAATCATAGGATTGAATTTTTTGAGAAAAAGCATAACGTATAAGCAAAGACCCTGTCAATATAGATATTTTACACATAGATATTTTAACTAGATAGGATTCTCTTCCCCTTCAATAACTTTTTAGTAAACACCTTAAATGACTTGACATGATGGTATGTCCTTGCGGGGAGCGCAGCGACGAAGCAATCTAGTAAATACAATTAGATATAACATGAGAGATTGCTTCGCTTCCCCCCATGCTTCGCTCGGGGCTTTGGCTCACCGCAATGACATTTTTGGGACTTTTTATGGGACGATCAACAATGATATGCTAATAAAGAGTCATTAAGGATTGCATAACGGGTTTTTTATACAGAGATGAACAGTTATAATAAGTGCCGTAAAAAAGTCCACGATTACACCGATCATTCGGAAGGGGATATCAATGGATCTTAAACTTTTGATGACAGTATTTTCCACGATATTTGTTGCTGAAATAGGGGACAAAACGCAGGTGGCCACTTTGCTTTATGCATCCGGGACACAAAACAGTAAATGGATTGTGTTTCTGGGATCCGCATTGGCCCTTGTCCTGACCTCCGCAATAGGGGTAATCGCCGGATCCGCCGTATCCAGATATATAAATCCCAAGTATCTTTCATGGATTGCCGGTGTGGCCTTTATCCTTGTGGGTGTTTGGACAATTGTAAAGGCCTGAATTATACTTTGGAAGATTCGAGAATATCGGTTTTGTGAAAAGGATATTGACTGATTTTGTATGAGCATATTTGAGAAGAGGCAGAATATTGCACCAATGCAAAACAAGAGATGAGAGGACCTAACATTTTGGGACTCAGGGAGATGATCCAATGAGAGTGATAAAACAGCGTAAGGTTTTATTTGCCTTTGTGCTTTGCCTACTTTTGCTGAATGGTTGTAATAGAATGAAGGAGCGATTGGTGTCTCCGCCATTGAGAGGTGTAGCCTATCGGATGGAAGAATGCCGGTATTGGACCCAGAAACTTCCTGCGTCTCAAGCCGTGCTTTTAACCCCTGAAGATGTTATTTCCCAGAATGAGTTATTGATGGGAAGAAAAGATCTCTATATATTCGACATATTCAATCTTCCGGATGCGCTGTCAAGAGAGGAAATCATGGAGATGCTGGAGATGTCCCAGGCCATGTTACAAAGGGATCATTTTAACCACTTAAATTACCCCATGGAAGAGGAAAAAAGGGATGAATTGACAGAACAGCTTAATCTGGAAGCCATTCCTTCATTAAAAAAGATCCAGTGGGCCATGACATTACGGGAGTGCGATATCAGGGCCCTTCCCACAAATGAGTTGGCCATGAAGTATGAGAGCGATTATGAGTTTGACCAGTTCCAATACACCAAAATCGACTCGGGCGAGGCCCTGGCCATTATCCACCATTCTTCTGACGGACGCTGGAGTTTTGTGACCGGTTGCTTCTTTCAGGGATGGATCGAGAATGAGGATATTGTTCTGGCTGAGGATAAAGAAAGGGTGCTCGATTTTTTTGAAGCCAGTCCCTTTGTGATTTATACCGGAGAATCCGGCCATTTGTATTACGACAGTGCGCTCTCCATATTTGCCATGAAGGTGAGGATGGGTATGAGACTGCCCCTGGTTCGGGAGGAAGAAGATTACATCTGTGTGCGCATCCCCTTCCGGGGTGTGGATGGCTACCTCACCTTTACCGAAGGGTATTTGCCCGGGGAGGCATCGGTCCATCCGGATTATCTCCCCTTTACACAGGAAAATATTGCCGGACTTGCATTTGGATTATTGGGAGGCCATTATGGATGGGGGGGGATGTTTGAAGGAAGAGACTGCTCCAGAATCATTTTTGATATCTTTCGTTGCACGGGTCTTCTGCTGCCCAGAAATTCAACCTCCCAGTCACAGGCCGGTTCTGATTTTAT
Organism: bacterium; assembly: GCA_049472295.1. GTDB lineage: Bacteria > SZUA-182 > SZUA-182 > DTGQ01 > JAFGSM01 > JBLIRM01. Next base: position 3,731 of record JBLIRM010000046.1, read on the forward strand.
CGATTTGACCCAATTATCCCCGGCTCAGAAGGAGGCATTGATAATCGAAAAAGGGATTCCCTTCGTCACCCTCTTGAACCTGAAAGGCCATGTAATGCTCTATATTGGCAATGAGGAGGGGAAGGCATATATCATTCACAGTTTATGGGGATACCGGGAGAATGTTTGCTTTAAGGATCGATTGAGGAAAGTGGCCCGGGTCGTGGTCTCAGATCTCCACCTGGGTGAAGGATCAAAAAAGGGATCGCTTCTCGATAGGCTTTCCAGCATGACCTTTTTGGTCAACCAGTGATCTGTCCTTGCAGGCATTTGGGCAGCAAACAAGACTTCATGTATGGAACGATTTTGGGTTTTGTTGTATCTTCAGAGGGAATATATGATTATTGAGAGAGCGTGACCATAAACAATATTCAGGGAATCAAGAAAAAGGATATCAAATTGACAAGGATTGAAAGATATGAAAAGCTATCGAAAAGAACTATGGTTTAATGTCCCTACCCGCAGGGCATTCATCAACATCACACCACAGGTGGAAGATGCTCTGGAGGAAAGCGGCATCAAAGAAGGACTTGTGCTCGTCAATGCCATGCATATAACTGCATCGGTCTTTATCAATGATGATGAATCCGGATTACATGAAGATTACGAAAGATGGTTGGAGGAATTGGCCCCACATGAACCCATCAGCCAATATAGACATAACCGGACCGGAGAAGACAATGGGGATGCACATTTAAAAAGGCAGATCATGGGCAGGGAAGTGGTGGTCGCCGTCACTAATGGGCAACTTGACTTCGGCCCTTGGGAGCGGATTTTCTATGGGGAATTTGATGGCCGGAGAAGGAAACGGGTGCTGGTTAAGATTATCGGAGAGTAGTAATATAGTCCAAGGGTTTTTCCATTCTTTAAATACCCACCTCTTGTTCTTTAGAAGTCCCATCTTTTTATGAAATTTCCTTAATAAAAATTATTGTAATAGTCTGATTTAAAATAAATTTATTTATTAGAATGGATATATATTATTTTAGATAAATTTTATAGTAATTACAGTTGTTAATAACCGATAAAGAATAAGGGCATGCTTTCAATTGAAAGGATGTGAATTAAAAGGAGATCAAAAGATGCATGTGCCTGATGGGTTTTATTCCACCGGCCTTTGTCTCGCCTTGGATGCTGCTTGTCTGGGAGTTCTTGCATACTGTATAAAGAAAGTCTGGGGAAAATTAAATCATAAAACCATATTGCTGGCTGCTTCTGTCGGTGCTTTCGTCTTTGCACTGGAAATGGCCAAAATCCCCGTGACCAAGGGCTCTTCATGCCATTTGATGGGTGGGGTTTTTGCCTCCATTACCCTTGGTCCTTTCCTGGCAACCATTGTGGTGACTCTTATGCATCTGGTACAGTTCCTTATCTTCCAGGATGGCGGACTGCTGGCTCTGGGACCAAATCTTCTGACCATTGCCATTGTCAGCACGCTCTTAGGTTATTACCTCTACCGGACTTTTAAATCAATGGTTATAGAATCCTATGGCACTTATGTCGGCGCATTTATCTCGGCTTGGCTAACGCTTTTGATTACATCCATCACGGTGAGTGTTTTACTGGCCATATCCGGAGTGGATTCTTTACTTGTCCTTATTGGCCCAATGGTAGGACCTCATGCCATGATCGGGGTTATAGAGGGTGCGATGACTGTCGCGCTTTTGGGGTCCATGGCAAAAATATGCCCAGGATCATTGAATCTGCTGAACAAGGGGTCAGCGGGTTTGCCGATCATCCCACCCAAAAAAAGATGCAAAAGGATATGGTTTTTTCTGCTTGTTTTGGCGCTATTGACAGGTGTTCTGGTGTCTCCCTTTGCCTCCAGAAGACCTGAAGGCTTGGAGAAATTGGCCCTGGATGGAGAGCTTCTCAAAGGGCACGAGATCTTTTATTACAGTGCACCTCTGGCCGGATATGAACTGCCGGTTATTTCCAATGCAAGGCTGAGTAAGGGATTGGCAGGGCTGCTTGGTGTACTGGCCACCTTTGCTATTTGCTGGTGTGCGGGTATGGTTTTGGCGGATAAGCGGGAAATCTCAAAAGATGCGAGATTAGAAAGGTCCTTGACCATTGATAAATAGAAAAAAAAGGAAAATCGTATTAAAAATCCTGTTACCTTTCGTCACGCTCTTTGCCATCATCATCATTTCATTTACTGCCTCCATGAGTGATTTCGTGAACAAAAAGGCCTTCCTTATTACCCAGAAAGAAGTCGAAGGCAAGCTGACAATGGCGAAGATATACCTTAATGATAAAAAGGACCTCATTCTTAATGAAATGAAACACCTGTCAACACTTTTGGGACCAACTCTACTGGCACAGGATCAATTGCCTTTAATCAGATCGATACTCAAAAGTTGTAAAGGATTGACTGATCATTATTTCATCCAATTGATGGATTCCGAGGGAAAGTGCATTGCTGGTTCCTGCTACTGTAAAGATCCGAATCATGGTTCATCATTCATTCATTCTGCAAGAGAATACATGACTGACAAAGGGATCTTAGAGAAGGTATTCATAAAGGTATGCGATGATGATGCAGCCATTGAGGTTTTGATGCCCATCGTTCATGATACCCTTTTCATTGGTTATATATTTTCCCATCATCATATCTCTTGCGGATTCTGTGAGGATATGAGCAGGTGTATCGGATCCGAGGTCTATCTTTTCTCCAGGCAAAAGATTTTGACATCCAGTAATGTTCAAAAGAATTTGGAAAATCTGAAGCTTCCGCATGAAATCATCCAAAGGGTTTCGGAAGAAAAGAAGGGAGTGGTCAAAAGGATATATATTGGGAAGCATGAACATATCGCTGGATTTTTACCTTTAATCAATTCAAATCAGGAAATCGAAGGCGTTTTGATGATACCCATCGATAATGTTCTCGCAAGGAAGATCACGATGGGTGTAGTCCGTTCCGGTGTCATTTACGGGCTAATGGGTCTTATTGTGCTATCCATTCTGGGATGGCTGACCGCCAAGGGGATCACCAAACCTCTGTTGGATCTGATAAAGACGACAAACAGGATCGGAAAGGGAGATCTGGATATTTTCATTCGAATGGATTCTGATGATGAGATCAATGAGCTTGCCTCTGCCTTCAATAAAATGGTCAAGGACCTGAAAAAGACCACGGTTTCAAGGAATTATGTGGACAATATTATCAAGAGTATGACAGATGCCCTGATCGTGGTTGATTGCAAGGGAAAGATTAAGAAACTCAACCAAGCGGCGTGTGATCTGGTGGAACACAAATCGAAGGATATCATCGACAGGCCCGTTAAGATCCTTTTTGGCGATAAAGAGGGGATTCCTTTTGAAGGTCCGCAATTAAACAGGCTGATTAATGGCGGTCAAATCAAAAATTATGAGACAGATATTACAACAAGAAGAGGGAAGAAGATCCTCGTTCTTTTGAGCGCATCGGTAATGACGGATAGTGAAGGAAAGATGGTTTGTACGGTCTTTACTGCAAAGGATATATCAGAACTCAAGCGGGCTGAAAAGGCATTGCTGGAAAGTGAAAAGAAGTATAGGGGATTCATAGAAAATTTTAAAGGTATTGCATTTCAAGGCACATTGAATTTCAAGGTGATATTTTTCCATGGCGCAGTGGAGGAAATCACTGGATATAAAGAGGAGGAGTTTACCAGGGATCAATTGAAATGGCACAAGATAATTCACCCGGATGATTATACAAGGCTCTGTGAGGCAGGGAGTGTGAATAATTTGCGATTGTTACCGAATTATTCAATTGAGCGCGAGTACCGTATTATCAGGAAAGATGGTGAGATACGTTGGCTGAAGGAAATGATTCAAAATATCTGTGATGATTCAGGAAAGCCTTTCCTATTGGAAGGGATGATATATGATGTAACGGAATACAAACGTATGGAGGATGAGCTTGCAAGGGCCCAAAAGCTCGAATCCATTGGTGTCCTAGCAGGAGGCATTGCCCATGATTTCAATAATATTTTAATGGCTATTCTGGGAAATATAACCCTGGCAAGAATTTCAGATAGTCAGGATGAATCAACAGAAATCCTTGGACAGGCTGAAAATGCCGTTAAACGGGCAGAGAAATTGACGCATCAATTGCTAACATTTTCAAAGGGTGGTGTCCCTATCAAAAAAACGGCTTCAATCCGGGAGATCATAAAAGAATCCGCTGATTTTGCATTAAGGGGATCAAATGTAAAAAGTAACTGTAAGATACCCAGCGATATTTGGCCGGTGGAAGTGGATGAGGGGCAGATCCATCAGGTCTTCAATAATCTTATTATCAATGCGGATCAAGCCATGCCTGAAGGCGGGACGATCGATATCCATGTTGAAAACATGATTATAGGTCCGGAAAACCTTTTGCCTTTAAACGAAGGAAAATATATAAGGATTGACATTAAAGACCATGGGGAGGGCGTGCCTGTGGAAAATATCGAGAAGATATTCGATCCTTATTTCACCACCAAACAGAAAGGAAACGGATTGGGACTTGCGGTTGCCTATTCAATCATAAAAAAGCATTCGGGCCATATTGCCGTAGAGTCAAAGGTTGGCAGGGGAACCATATTTCATATCTATCTGTCGGCATCGCAAAAGACACTGCTGCCCAAAAATACAGAAGAGAAGATCCCCTTAAAAGGCAGCGGAAGGATTCTGGTGATGGATGATGAAGATGTCATTCGAGTTCTGGCTGAAAAGATGCTTCGACGGCTTGGATATGAGGTATCCTCTGCCGGGGATGGGATTGAAGCCATTCGGTTGTATAAGGAGGCTGGAGAATCCGGTCATCCCTTTGACGCAGTGATATTGGATCTGACAGTTTCCGGCGGTATGGGAGGAAAGGAAGCCCTGAAAAGATTACTCAAGATAGATCCCGAAGTCAAGGCAATCGTTTCAAGCGGATATTCCAATGATCCTGTTATGGCAGAATACAGGTTATACGGATTTTGCGATATTCTTTCAAAACCCTATGAAATTAATGAAATAAGTAAAATATTATATCATGTGATCGCAGAACGGAATATAAGAAAACAATCCAAAACTAACCGAACAAAGGTCATGGCATCTGCCTGATGGATTCCAGGGCCAGGATCGGCATTCGATCTGCCTTTGAAAATGCAAAATGATGGATGGAGTCTGGGCCAATCCATCGCCAGGCGGAACATCCCAATGCCTCTGATTTACCATCCATTTAAATAACCATATTGTGAACTTCCAGTTCTCCATTGCGGAAGGCCTTAGAAAATGCCTCTACTACCTGAGGGTCGTACTCGCTGCCTGAACCCTTGGTGATGATATCATTGGCTTCGGAGGGCTGTAATGACTTCCTGTAAGGATGTTCGCTCACCAGGGTATCGTAGACATCAGCAATGGTTAGCACTTTAGCCTCCAGAGGAATGCCCTGTTTATAGATGCCCTTGTATTTTGAACCGTTTTCTTTGCTCTGATGGGCCAGGATAATTGGGATCACCCTCCCGAGCGGACCTGCAAAAGGATTTGATATTTCCATCCCTTGTTTTACATAACGTTTCATACCCTCGAATTCCTTTTGGGTAAATTGAGTGGCCTTATATAGGAGTTCCCGGCTGACTTCGAGCTTTCCGATATCGTGGAGCAAACCGGCTGAGCGAATGTCCTCGATTCTCTCGGGGCTGAAACCCAGATAGGCTGCAATCTTGGCAGCATAGTGAGATACCCGGTAACAATGACTTTCACTGAATTCATCCTTGGAAATGAAATGCCTCAGGATGATGAGAATGCCCTGGTAATTGGTCCGAAGTTCCTTTATTTGGGATGCCTTGTGCTCATAGAGCGTACCCATGGCATATGCAGTGATGATAAGCATACTGCCCCATGCCATGAGGTCATACCACTGGTCTGTCAGGAATTTTACCTTATCGGCATTGGCAAAAAAGGCAGGATTGTAATAAGTCCCCAGCCCAACAAGCAGTATACTGGCCACAGCAGTTAAAGTGGCATGCCGGCGTCCGTAAAAATAAGCGGAGAAGATGGTAGGTAGCATATAAAGACTCAATAACATCCGATGGGAAACCACCAGGTAGTTCATGAGACCGACAATAATAAACATGGAGAGTATCAACCACAGCTCTTTGTTTACCTGTTCCAGTTGGAATAAGAACTTATCTTTCCACTTCAACTGGGATTGAGAAATCCCTTCAGCATTTAAATTTCTTTCATTTGAACGATTCTCCTGCCTTTGTGATTCTTTTGCAGAAGCAGTTTTACGATCAGTTTTTGAGGTATTCTGCAAAACTGCTGAGGAAGATCCTTTGGCCTGCTTATCCATCTCTTTACCCTTTCCTTTCTATTAAGAGATTCAGGTTAAACTCTTTGTAAATCCTTTCCGATTATAGAATTAGTGGCATTTCACAAAAATTTTCGGGAGGTGTGAAAGAATTCCTATTATTCTTATCGGAAGAAAGACAGAAAGCCTTGAAGATAATTGAAATCAAGAATCATTATAGGAGAGCCAAAGACTTTCATTTTTATTTTTCTGGAGATTTCAATAAAAATTATTTAAAATAGGTGAAATTTTTTTCGAATCAAGGGAGTAATTATGAACATACTGATTTATGGGGGCGGTGCCGTAGGCCTTGGCATCGCGAGTTGTCTGCTGAAGTCCGGGGCACAGATAGATATCATTGGCCGGGAGGATACGGTCTTATCTCTGCAAAGGGATGGTCTGGTAAGGCAAGGGATTTTTGGCCACTACGCTTCGGGGCCGGAGATGTTCGGCAGCTTTGTATCGCTTGAGGATATCCCCCCCAGGATTTATGATTATATCCTGGTTTGCACGAAATCCTTTGATTCTGAAACAGCGGCAAAGGATATTTCCAGTCATGGTTTTATATTGGATCAGGGGACAAAGATCATACTCTTCCAGAATGGATGGGGTAATGCCGAGATATTTATCCATGCCTTCCCAAAGAGACAGGTTTATAATGCACGGGTTATTACCGGATTCTCAAGGCCCAAACCCAATGAGGTAGTGATAACGGTGCATGCGGATGCCATCCATATCGGCAGCCTGTTTCTGAAAGATGTGTCAGGTCTGCATGATTTATGTGTCTTGATTACCCGGGGCGGCATCCCATGTGAGTTCAGTGAGCATATAGAAAGGGATATCTGGGCAAAGATGCTTTACAATTGTGCCCTTAATCCCCTGGGAGCTATCCTGAACGTCCCCTACGGAAAGTTGGGAGAATATGAATATACACGAGTGATTATGGAAGGGATTGTGAAGGAGATATTCGAGGTCATCGGTAGGGGAGGGTACAAAACCCATTGGGAATCCCCTGAAGATTATCTGAAGATATTTTATGAAAGGCTGCTGCCCCCGACTGCGCTTCATGAATCCTCTACACTCCAGGATATCCGTGCCAGAAAGAGAACGGAGATCGATGCTCTTAACGGCGCAATCGTGGAATTGGCAGGAAAGTTAAGGATAGAGATCCCTTTCAACCGTATGGTCTACAATCTGGTTAAATTCATGGAGATCAGAAATCTGACAACTTAGTGTCATGTCGACGATACTCTGTCATTATTCCTGGCGTGCTGGAGCGGCATGAATATTTAGCAGGGCGGGCTCACAGGTAGGATTCCATTGCTTCATAGAACATGCGGGCCATGATAGTGTAGCCGGAGGCGTTTGGATGAATCTGATCGCTCATCAGCTTTCGGTTTCCCATAATACCTTTGAATATATTCGGGACCAGTACCGCCCCCAATTCATCGCACAGTTTTTCATATGCATCTCCAAATCCCTTGCCCCAAAGCGGAATATCAATCCCCCCAACAATGACCAGGGCGCCGCGCTCCTGGATGGAGGTAATAATCCTTTCCAGGTTCTGAAATGCCGCCTCCTTGGATATCCCGTTTTTCAGATCATTTCCTCCCAGAGTGATCAGGACGATTTTCGGAGAATGAGCCAGTACATCTTTTTCAAGCCTGTGCAGGGCACTGGCTGTGGTATCCCCGGGCACGCCTGCATTGATCACCGGCCTTGAAATCATCCCGGATAGCTGGGAAGGGTAGTCCATCCCCTGCCTTGCACCCGTGCCATAGGTGAGGCTGTCCCCGAAACAGATGATGTTTTCTCCGGAAGGATAGGGGTTTCTTATTTCAGGGCTATCATGGAAGTGGTGGTATATGAAAAGAATCACTAATGCTGAAAGTATCAACAGGATAAATATTATTTTCAGATCCTTCATTTCGCCGAATCCCTTTTTATGTCCCCTGGTGACCCTTGATGATATTATCCGTTGTTTTATATGAAATCATTTCAGTGATAATATTATATACGAATCCTCCGAAAAGCAAAGGGGTGTTCCATTTGAATCATTTGGCCTGCCATATGACATCTATTTGACGGTCAGAATTGAGCGGTCAGTGGCTTTTTGATAAAATTTATATTATGCCTTTTTTATCTAATTTGTTTATATTATGATGAAATGTGAAGTTCACCACAAAAGGCATAATGCCCCATCAATTATCTTTTTTCAGGACTGAGAGAGAAATGGACGGGGTGCATTTAATGATTTGGAGAATTCACAGATGATGGAAGCCCTCAAATATTATCATCGGTTTGTCTATGAGGATATACCGATCTATATCCATCCTGAAAAACCCGACTGGTTTGTCCCCACCCCAAACACGGATGAATTTTTGCAGATACTGGGCAAGGGAAAACCCATGGCTGATGCCGCATCCGAATACAGCCAGAGGTATGGGGGGGACCCCTGTCATGTGGTACAGAGAATCAGACATCTTCTCTCCCGTATACAAAATGGTGTCTGCAGAGAGTACAAGGGGCGGGGGCATTACAGAAAGCTGACCGCATTAAAGGAATGCTGGTTCCACATCACCAATCAGTGCAACATGACCTGCTCGCATTGTATGTTTGCATCGAATCCCGGGAGCAATAAGCATCTGGAATTCGATGACCTGCTCACAGCTATTTATCAGGCCTCCACTCTGGGATGCAGGGTATTTTATTTTACGGGTGGAGAACCTTTTGTATACAAGGGATTTACTGCCATCTGTGACGAGATTCTGCGCATGAGGGATGCCCATGTCGTGATCCTCACCAACGGTAAAAATATCTCCCTTTTTGAGGAATGGTTAAAATCAGCCTCCAGGGACCGGATACATTTTCAGCTCAGCATAGACGGGTTGGAGAAAAACCATGACCGTATTCGCGGCAAGGGTGCATTTCTTAACCTCATGGATTCAATCCGGTATTTAAGAGGACTGGGTTTTCCTATTACCCTGGCAATGTCGGTGAATAAGAAGAATGTGTTTGAGATGGCGCCTGTAGTGGACATTGCTGACCAGTTGGGGATAAAGAATATTCATTTTCTCTGGCTTTTCAGGAAAGGGAATGCCACTGATAACCTTTTTGTTGAACCGGATATCATTTTTCCGGAACTGGTTCGTTCATATCAAAGGGCAGGGAAGAAGAACATATCCATAGATAATTTTGAGATCATCAAATCACAGATCTTTTCGATCCCAGGGACACGTTTTGATTTGAGCAATGCCGGGTGGGAGAGTATTGCCGTGGGGCCGGAAGGGCATATCTATCCATCACCAGCCTTGGTAGGTGAAGAGGATTTGATTGCAGGTCATGTTTCGGAAGGGATCGAACAGGTATGGAAAAAAAGCCCAGTGCTCGAAAATGTGCGTAAAGCATCCTTGATTCATAGTAAAATTTATAGACAAAATCCTTTTAGATATTTCATCGGAGGAGGGGATATGGATCACAGCTTTATTGCCGGTAAGAGCTTGGTTGGAGATGATCCATATATAGGGATTTATGATCATATGCTCCTTTATCTCCTCTCAAAAGAGGCTCAGGGTTTTACAATGAACGGGAGGTTCGGTATCCGCTGCCGCATGGGGGAACATCTGTACGAATGTTCGGAGGACTCCTCAGCGGTTGGTTTGACGCACTCCAACTGCGTGCTTTCTCTGCCCGGAAAAGATGGTTATTCCCTGGTGAAATCCTTTTATTCAGAGGCTGCCAGAGAGGTCAATGAGGATATCGTGAATCCCGTGCATTATGAGAATGAGGATCTTTCCTTTATCCCTGTTGAATCCAGGGTCCGAAGCTATGGTTGCGGGAGCCCGGTTTTTGATTGTGCTCTAAAGGAAGGAGAGGTCCTGGTGGACCTGGGCAGCGGCACTGGGATCGAGTGTTTTATTGCCGCCAGAATGGTAGGACCCCAGGGGATGGTTTACGGGATCGATATGTCGGACATCATGCTGGATATGGCCAAAAGATCCGCTGAAAAGGTAGCCCGGAATTTAGGCTTCAGCAATGTGGAGTTCAGAAGGGGTTACCTGGAGGATATCCCTTTAAAGGAAAATAGTGTGGATGTGGTGATCTCCAATTGTGTGATTAATCTATCTCCTGATAAACGCCGCACATTTTGCGAGATAATGCGTATCCTTAAACCGGGTGGCAGGATCTGCATATCGGATATTGTCTCAGTGGAGGATATTCCCATTGATGTCAAATATAACGAAAAACTGAGAGGGGAGTGTATCGGCGGTGCCATGACAGAACAGGGGCTTTTTTCCATGGTGGAGGAACTCTCCTTTGAGCATATCTTTCTTAAAAAAAGGTTTCTATACCGGAAGGTGAAAGGATACGATTTTTATTCCGTTACCTATGCTGCTTACAAATCCCAGGATTCGGTTAAAAAAGAGATCATTTATCGGGGCCCCTTTGCAGCAGTGCTTACAGACAATGGGGATCTCATCCCCAGAGGCAGGAAGTCTCACCTGATGCTTCCTCCTGATATCACGCTGAATGAGTCCTTTTTTATCCTGGATGAGGAGGGAAATGTCAGCAATGTGGAACAGGATACGAGTTGTTCCTGCTTTGATATTCCTCGAAAAGGAGATGAGAAAGGGCCGGCTGTCACACATTCAAAGAAACACAAGAGCGGCTGTATGATCTGCGGGGCGCAGATCCTTTATCTGGAAAAGAATCAGAGGATGCTATGTCATTACTGTCAGAAGGAATATGAAGTTAACAGCTTATGCCTCAATAACCACTATGTGTGCGACCGGTGTCATGTCCAGGATTCCTTGGAGCTTATCCGCAATACCGCTCTCGAGGCCGTGCACAGCGATATGATTACGCTCTTAAAGGCCATCCGGAAGCATCCCGTCTTTCCCCTGCACGGTCCTGATCATCATGCTCTGGTCCCGGCCATTATTTTTTCCGTATATAAAAACCTGGGTGGGGATATATCGGATCAGGACATCCTCACCGGGATCGACCGCGGTAATACAATACCAGGGGGGGCATGCTCATTCCTCGGTATTTGCGGCGCAGCCATCGGAGTAGGCATTGCCTTTTCCATTATTGTCAATGCCAATCCATACAAAGGAAAGGAGCGCCAGCTCGTCCAGAAGGTTGCCAAAGAGGTGCTTGAAGAGATTGCACGGTATGAGGCGCCCCGCTGTTGCCAGAGGGAGTGCTGGATAGCCCTCAGGGTGGCCTCGCGGCTTTCGAAGTCTTATCTGCCCATTCGACTGCCTGCTGATGAGGATTTTATCTGCACCCAATCCCGTCTCAATAAAGAGTGCATCGGAAGGAAGTGCCCTCTATATCCCTCTTCTTAATAAAAAATAATTAGCGGAATATATGGCAGGACTTAATCGCTTCACTATCTTACAAGATCGATCAAATATCTCTTTTATTTTTTATCCCATGGTTTGGTTTAAACTCTTTGGCAACCAATCCAATTTCCATCAAATTTGGGCAACCCAGGCTTTGTACCGCTCGTAGAACTCCGGTTTAAGCTTGCCCTCGAAACGTTTGTGCTTCAATTGGAAGACTGCCGCAAGCTTCTGGCCGCAAGAAGCCCCATCCTTGACACTCATCCTCACAGCACTTTTCGGGACAAAGAAGACCTCCTTCTTGTTTCCCTTTACGAACACAGCCATTGTATCAAGTAGCAGGCCTCGCCACTTCGCGGAGCCGGCCTCAAGGAATTCGACAAGATTTGGGGTGCTTGAAGCTCGGGCTTTCTTGACGTCAACCACGAGCCTGTTAGCTGTCTTCATCATCTCTGCGCCTGGGAAACGCTGCAATGCCTCGGCATAGCTTGAGCAATTGGAGAACACCTTGGCCGCATACCAGAAGTCGATAAACGCGGGCAAAAACGAGAAGAGCCCCGATCCCAGTTGTATACCAAGTAAAAGGTCGATGACGCCCAATACCACGAGCGATAATGCAGCTGTCACCCCGCTGGCGGTAGATATCGCGATCGCAAGCCAAAAGCCGGCCATGGCGCAGAAAGCGATGGCCACCGCCGCCACAGCAGCAAGATCATTACTTGCGCCATCGAGGAACATGAGCGATATTAGCCCCAGTACGACTACAGCAATGCCCATGCTTCGGAAACCTGCTCGTATCCTCTTAAAATCCGTAGCAGCCTGCAGTTGGTCCGGTGCCTTTTCGCCGGAATCGGCGACATTTTCACCCGAATCGGCGACATTATTTTGCTCTGAAGGGCTTGGTTTTGGTGTTTGTGTAGCAGCCTGCAGTTGGTCCGGTGCCTTTTCGCCGGAATCGGCTATATTTTCACCCGAATCAGAGACATTATTTTGCTCTGGAGGGCTTGGTTTTGGTGTTTGTGTGGTAGGTGTTAACGGGGGAGATTCTTGAGCTGTGGTTGGTGTCTGTGTGGTGCTTGATGAGAGGGGTTTTTGATCTGCGGTCTGTTCCTGAAACACGAAACCACATTGATAACAACGAAAAGGATGAACTTGCTTGAAACCGCATTTGGGGCAGACGACGGTTCCTTCAACTTGGGAATCAGACGATGTTTGGATTTTTTCATCCTCGACCTTTTCGGTAGCTTCAGGTACTATTGAATCGGATTTTCGTATGATAATTTTGCCCTGACATTTACGGCAGGTACTTACGGCTCCTGTATCGGGTATTTTAGCCTTTTCAATAAGGTAAACTGCCTTGCAGTTTGGACACTGAACTTGTATAGAACCTGATTCTTGCATAAGAGTTTCCTTTTATTCTTCTTTGAATATTCAAAGAATGAAACATCTTCTTTGGTTCCGAATTCATTATAATGTCCACTTTTTTTATAATATATTATTTATCGTCTCAATGACTAAGATTCATCATCCGGTAATCTTTGATGTATAAAATGTATAGGGGGCATATAGGGCCACCCATTAAAAATAAGGATTACCGCCATTATTGACCAAAGAGAATGAGAATATCGGCATTATCAGAAAACCCATCGACCCCCTTTAGCCATTCTTCTCAATGGTGAAGGAGACTGCATCGGAAATAATGCTGCGGGTTACAGGAATCGATATTACCCACTTTGGTGATTGAAGCACGCCGGATCCGAAATTCGTTGACTGACGACTGTGAATCTGTTCAAATCAATAATATTGGTTGTGTAATCTGAAAAAGTTGTCATAATTATAATTGTATTATACGTGTCTTGATATGAATCGGGCGGATTTCTCTTTTTATGATGCAATCAATAGATAACACTCTTTGCCAATGAATTTTCCTTATCAATGACCTGACAGCCGGTCAGCCCTCCGGTGGGATATGCCTTTCTTCCACCCATCGATCCGGATTGGGTCCGGACCAATGCGCCCGTCGCCAATCTGGCCTTTCTGGCGGAATATCCTGCTCCGGCCCCTGTAACTCCTCTGCCTTTGAGTGTATTGTTTCCTCCTGCCACGGCATTGGTGCCCCCTCTGCCTGCCCCGCAGCCCGTTGTGCCGCTTCCAACGGCGGCCTTTCCGCCTCCGGCCGCAACAGTTGCACCTCCTGCGCCAACAACAGTGCTTCCGCCTGCTGCTCCTGCAGTCTTTACTAAGACACTGCCTCCGGGTTCCAATATCATTATCTTGTTATAAACAGTGTCTTGAGGGGGTATTGTATCGGGAATGTTCAAAATTTTTTTCTAAGAATGGCTCTTTATGATAAACATCCCCATAGCATACTTGAGCAGAGGCCTTGCAACCTCCCTGGCAGGTAAATCGCATGGGGCATGGGGTACAAAACTCTGGTATTGCCTTCACAAACGGGCCAATTACTTTCCTTGAGGTCAACCTGGCATAGGGTTCCTTGATAAAACTTCCAAGAATGGCGGGGGTATGATTGCAGATACGAAGGTTGCCAATGGAATCAATGGTATAATAGGAACGATTCGTGCCTGCACTGCAGTATCCAAAGCCGATATGTCTGAATTTTCCGGTATCTATCAGACAGGGCTGCATGGCAATACCGCAACTGATGCTGAATTCATATTCCCTGGCAAACCGGTCTGCTATTTCTAATGCCCTTTCCACCTCATCCAGGGATGGAAAAAGTTCGTCCATATGCCGCAATGCCTCACCACCCGGGTTCAGTCTGTTCAACATGAGGCTGTTTACCCCGATGGCCAGGCATAATTTCAGGGTCTCCTCCAGATAGCTGATATTCCATTTTGTGGCGACAAATACCACGGCTACCCTTCCATTATTTTCCTTGATGCGGACTAGGGCATCTAATACAGCATCAAAGCAGTAATTTCGGCAGAGTCGAGTGTGGTGGG